>PUKV01000106.1 GCA_003550645.1 Syntrophomonadaceae bacterium
ATCGATGAAAGTGAAGTCCTCACCCCGGCTGATGAACAGTATCATATAAATAAGCACGAGTTCAAAGTACCGTTTGTCTGCGGAGCCCGGGATCTCGGGGAAGCCCTGCGCCGCATCTCAGAGGGGGCAGCCATGATCCGAACCAAAGGCGAACCGGGTACGGGAAACGTGGTTGAAGCGGTCCGCCATATGCGTAAAGTCATGGACCAGATTCGCCAGGTATCAGGCAAAGCCGATGATGAGCTGGTAGTAATGGCTAAAGAACTGGGCGTATCGATCGAGATGCTTAAAGAGGTTAAAGCAGAAGGCCGCCTGCCGGTTGTAAATTTTGCCGCCGGTGGAATCGCTTCTCCGGCCGATGCGGCTTTAATGATGCAGCTCGGTTCTGACGGCATCTTTGTCGGGTCCGGTATTTTTAAGGCAGCCAACCCGCAAAAGGTTGCCGAAGCAATTGTCAAAGCCACTATGAATTACGATGATCCCAAAATGCTGCTCGAAGTTTCGAAAGGGTTGGGCGATGCCATGCCCGGCCTGGAAATGTCTTCCCTGACCGAAGCCGACCGCATGCAGGAACGGGGAGCATAATAAAACGGAGCACTGTAAATCATGAAAATAGGGGTTCTTTCTATCCAGGGCGCTGTTTCAGAGCACCTTAAACACCTTGAACTGTGCAGGGTTGAAGCAGTCCCGGTTAAAACCATAGAAAACCTGTCAGAAGTCAGCGGCTTAATTATACCCGGCGGGGAAAGTACTACTATCGGCAAACTGATCGAAGTATACGGACTGGACGGGCCTATAAAGGAACGGGCCCGAAACGGCACCCTGGCTGTATTTGGAACCTGTGCCGGGATGGCCTTGATGGCCCGCGACGTTGCTGACGGCAGCACAGACCAGCCCAAGCTAGGGCTGATGAATACCATAGTAAAACGCAATGCCTTCGGCCGCCAGAAGGAAAGCTTTGAAACCGGGCTAGATTTTAAAGGGCTCGAGCACCCCCTGGTCGCCGTATTTATCAGGGCGCCGATTATCCTGGAAGCAGGCGATAATGTTGAAATCCTGGCCAGCCTGCCCGAAGGCATTGTTGCCGCCCGTCAGGCCAATTTGCTGGCAACTTCTTTTCATCCGGAATTGACCGGTGATCAAAGGCTCCACCAGTTATTTGTTGACATATGCAAAGCTCTATAACGATTTAGCTACAAACATTATTCCCACTCGATCGTACCGGGAGGCTTGGAGGTTATATCATAAACCACCCGGGCCACTTCCGGAATTTCACCGGTAATCCGGGTTGATACTTTGCCTAACAAATCATGAGATAAACGGGCCCAGTCGGCAGTCATTGCATCCTCGGATACAACCGCCCGCAGGGCAATGACAGGCCCGTAATGACGATCATCTCCTTTAACGCCCACCACGTTAACATCGGTTAAAACAGCAAAATACTGCCATATTTCATCGTCCAGCCCGGCATCATAAATTTCGTTCCTAAAAATGGCATCGGCTTGCTGCAGGAGTGAAAGTTTTTCCGCTGAAACTGCCCCGATAATGCGTACGGCCAGGCCCGGACCCGGGAAAGGCTGGCGTTTAAGGATGGAGTCCGGCAATCCCAGTTCCGCTCCCACCAGGCGAACCTCATCCTTAAACAACTCCCGCAGGGGGTCAATCAGTTCAAAACCCAGTTCTTCCGGCAGACCGCCCACGTTATGGTGCGACTTTATAACCGCCGAACCGTAAGCCGAACCGCTCTCGATCACATCGGGATAGATCGTGCCCTGGGCCAGGTAGGCGATGTCACCCCTGGTTAGGGCATTTTCTTTGAAAACGGCTATAAACTCATTTCCGATAATCCTTCTTTTTTCTTCCGGATCGGTGACCCCGGCCAGGCGGTTTAAAAACCGCTCCCGGGCATCAATATGGATGAACTCACCTTCAAGCTTTTCCCGGTACAACCTGCCCACTTCTTCAGCTTCATTCAACCGCAGCAAGCCGTGATCAACAAAGAGAAATACTGCCCTGTCGGCAACAGCTTTATCAAGCAGGAAGGCAACCACCGATGAATCGACCCCTCCGCTGAGAGCGCATACCACTTTTTCCTTTTCCCCGGCGATCTGGCTGATCTTGGCCACGGCATCCTCGATAAAACTCTGCGGCGTCCAGGTCCGTCTGCAGCGGCAAACTGCAAACAGGAAGTTTTTTAAAACGTTGTTTCCACCGGGAGTGTGAAATACCTCGGGGTGAAACTGGACCCCGTAAATTTTCCTCTCGTGATCACCGATAGCAGCCATGGTATCATTTTCCGTCCGGGCTAAAACTTCGAAACCGGGCGGCGGTTTTAAAACTTCATCCTGGTGACTCATCCACCCGTTGCAAAAACCCTGGTCCCGGAATGAAGCATCAGTAAAAAGCGGTTCTGTTTGCTCTATAGTAAAGGAAGTGCGCCCAAATTCAGAACGGCTGCCCCTTTTAACTTCACCGCCAAGATCGCCTGCCAGCAGGTGCATCCCGTAACAAATACCCAGGATCGGCACTCCCCCTGCAAAGATATCCGGATCACAGCGGGGGGCTTCTTCCTGGTAAACACTGGCCGGGCTCCCGGAAAGGATGATCCCGGCCGGATCATACTCCTTTATTTTTCCCCAGGGTGTATCATAGGGCAGCATCTCACAGTATACGCCCGCTTCCCTTACTCTGCGTGCTATGAGCATACTGTACTGGCCCCCAAAATCAAGCAGTACTAGTTTCTCTCTTAAACTATCCGAGTTATCAGAAAGGAAATGCTTCATATCAACTCACCTTCCCACTGTGTTTTCCCAGCTCAGGGTAAATACCGCAAAAGCAGGCGCTGCACAATCCTGCCTGTTTACTGTCAACGGCCTGGTAAAGATCATCCAGTTCGGCAAAAGTAACCGAATCGGCCCCGACCGACGCTGCCAGGTCTTCCAGACTCTGGCCTGGTGCGGCGAGATCCCTGGTCAGGGGAATATCAATCCCGTAGTAGCAGGGGTGTTTATAAGGAGGCGACGTGATGCAAAGATGGACTTCCTCCGCACCTGCTTTTTTTAATAGAGAGACCAGGACCCGGGCCGTTGTTCCCCGGACCAGGGAGTCATCAACGACTGCCACTTTTTTACCTCTTACCAGCTCCCTGATGGGGTTAAACTTTAAACGCACCGCCAGCTCCCGCTCATCCTGGGTCGGTTCAATAAAAGTCCGCCCCAGGTACGGGTTGCGGTGCACGGCCCATTCTAACGGCACATTCAAACGGTCAGCCAGGCCAATGGCAGAAGTAATTCCCGAATCGGGAGAAGGAATTATCATATCCAGTTTTAATGAAATTCTTTCGGCCATTAAAGCGCCGACATTCCGGCGCACCTCGTATATGCTTTTACCGCCCAGGATGCTGTCCGGCCGGGAAAAATAGATATACTCAAAAACGCACAGGGTCGGGTTTGCTACAAGTTCAGAGTAATCAGATACCAGGCCGCCAGGACCGGCGCTCACCATCTCACCCGGTTCTACTTCCCTGACAAAATCAGCGCCTGCTGTATCAAAAGCAGATGATTCAGAAGCGAACATATAAGCATCTCCTATCCTGCCAATAGCCAGGGGCCGGAACCCGTTGGGATCGCGGAAAGCAACCATCTTTTCTCCGTCCATGGCTACAGCAGCATAAGCTCCCTGCACAACTGCCATGGTCTTTCTTACAGCCTCCTTAAGGCCATAGCGCCTATAGCGGAACAGGTAGCTTAACATAATTTCCGTGTCTGAAGTGGTGTGAAAAATATGCCCTTCCCGCAGCAGTTTATTATGCAGGCGTCTCGTGTTGGTCAAGTTGCCGTTATGAGCCAGGGCAATGCCGGTTTTATCTTTTGAGCGGGCCACCAGAGGTTGAGCATTCACAGCAAGGCTGGGCCCGGTAGTCGAATAGCGGACATGGCCAAGGACAGTTTTTGATTGATTCGAAAGAAGCATCTTTCGGGGAAAAACATGCTCAACCAGGCCCATCCCCTTAAACTGCTTAATCTTATCTCCGTCCATATAAGCCATTCCGGCACTTTCCTGGCCCCGGTGCTGGAGAGCCAAAAGCCCCAGGTAGGTCAACAGGGCTGCATGATCCGGGCCCCGGTAATTGTAAATGGCAAAAACACCGCACTTATCCCGCGGCTGCTTTTCAGGCAAAACCCGGGCGGATGTGCTTGCACTTGTTTGAATTTTATTCTGCACGATATCCGTTATTCAACAACAAGCGCTAAATATCCTGCCCTGTTATCATGCTCCGGGAAAAAAGTGCTTGACAGCACATCCACCTGGCCTTATAATTTTTATACATTATAATGGAAACAGTTTTCACGATACGGAATATATGCCAGGTTCAAAAGATTATAAGCTTAAAATTTGTCCCCGGGAGAATGGAGGTTCGGTTGGAATGTGTGGAATAGCAGGGTTGATCAGCACAAAAAAAATCCCTGAAAACGGCGCCAGGATTAAGAAGGGAATCCAGCTGATGAACGACAGGGGAAACGGCCTCGGTGCAGGCTATGCCGTCTACGGCATTTACCCGGAATACAAGGATTTTTACGCCTTGCACATAATGGGTTCAACAAAAGCGGCCATGGAGGAAGCCCGCGGTTTCATCGCCCGTCATTTTGA
>PUKV01000065.1 GCA_003550645.1 Syntrophomonadaceae bacterium
CAGCTGGGCTGGCTTCCCGTGGGCGGGATGTCTACTGCGGGGGTGCGTTATCCCAGTTTCCTTGTTTATGCTCATGATGTCGCTATACACCTGGTGTTGCCCCTGATCACCCTAACCTGCGCCAATACGGCCCGCTTTGTCCGCTTCACCCGCTCCAGTATGCTGGAAGTGACTAAACAGGATTACGTGCGGACTGCCCGGGCAAAAGGGCTTGCGGAGCGGATCGTGATCTACCGCCATGCCCTGCGCAACGCCCTGCTGCCGGTAATAACTATCCTTGGCCTAAGTTTGCCCTTCCTTTTTTCGGGAGCAATTATTACCGAGGCTGTTTTTGCCTGGCCCGGCATGGGGACGCTGCTGATAGAATCGATCAGCGTAAGAGACTACGGCCTGGTGATGGGAATTAACGTCTTTCTTGCGGTCCTGGTTATCCTGGGCAACCTGCTTGCAGATATCTTTTACTCCGTTGCTGATCCCAGGATTTCTTATGATTGATAGGGGGTTACTATGAGTCCTTTTTTAACTAAAAATAAACAAGGCTCTGCCGATGAAGAAGTCCTGAGTCCGGGGAAAATAGTCTGGAAGCGGTTTCGCCGAAACAAGGTTGCCATGGTGGGAGCGATTGTTTTGCTGGTTCTCGTGGTGCTGGCGATCCTGGCGCCGGTACTGGCGACCCATGAGCGCGATGCAATCGAACTGGGTAGCCGGGAGCAGTCCCCCTCCTCTGAGCACCTAATGGGAACCGACCGCCAGGGCCGGGATCTCTTTACCAGGGTGCTTTACGGGGGTAGAATATCTCTTTCGGTAGGGATAGTGGCAAGCTCACTCCAAATGGTGATCGGCGTGATTATGGGCTGCCTGGCCGGTTATTTTGGCCGGTGGGTGGATACATTGATCATGCGCATAACGGACATGTTTATCTCTTTCCCTTTCCTGGCCCTGGCCATTACAGCAGCCGCCATCCTGGGGCCGAGCATTTATAATACCATGCTGATTATCGGTTTTCTTAGCTGGACCGAAACCTGCCGCCTGGTCCGCGGGCAGTTCCTATCAATCAAGCAAATGGAGTATATCGAGGCAGCAAAGGCTTCGGGTCTAACCGAATTCCGGATTATATGGCGCCATATGCTGCCCAACTCAATGGCTCCAATCCTGATCAGTGCTACTTTGATCATGGCTTCGGCTATTTTAGTCGAAGCAGCGCTAAGTTACCTTGGTCTTGGAGTGCAGGCGCCGATGCCAAGCTGGGGTAATATTTTAGAACCAGCCCGCAGCATGACTGTTTTAATGCGGATGTGGTGGTTATGGCTTCCGCCGGGGCTGTTGATATTCATTTCGGTGCTCAGTATAAATCTTGTTGGGGACGGACTCCGCGATGCGCTCGATCCCCGGTTAAAGAATTAGAGAAACCAATTGTCGAGGTGAAGAATCCTTGTCTGAACTGCTCCAGGTTAAAAATCTGAATACATCATTTCACACGGAAGACGGTGTGGTAAGAGCTGTTAACGATGTCTCATTTGCCTTGAAACACGGTGAAGCCCTGGGCATAGTGGGTGAATCGGGCTGTGGAAAAAGTGTGGCCTGCCTCAGCATTATGAGGTTGATTGCCCAGCCGGGGAAAATTGAAGCAGACGGTATTTGGTTGGAAGGAAATGATCTGCTTAAATTAAGTGAAAAGAAAATGCGAAATATACGCGGTAACGAAATGGCTTTTATCTTCCAGGAGCCGATGACTTCATTAAACCCCGTCTACACAATTGGATTTCAATTACAGGAAGCGATCAGGCTCCACCAGGGTCTTAACAAGCGGGAATCCTGGAAGAAAAGTGTTGAAATGCTAAAAGTGGTTGGCATACCCCACCCGGAAAAAATTGCTGAAGAATACCCGCACTCTTTGAGCGGCGGCATGAAACAGCGGGCCATGATTGCAATGGCCCTGTCCTGCGAACCAAAAGTCTTGTTTGCCGATGAACCGACCACGGCACTCGATGTTACTATCCAGGCCCAGATTTTAGAGTTAATGCTTGATTTAAAGGAAAGAATCAATACTGCCATAATATTTATTAGTCACGACCTGGGAGTTATATCAGAAATGACCGACCGGGTGATTGTGATGTACTGCGGCCGAATAATTGAAGAAAGCGCTACCAGGAACATCATTAAAGATCCCAAACATCCATATACAATTGGTCTTATAAAATCCAAGCCCCAGATTCATGAAAAAATTGATAAGCTTGTTCCCATCTCCGGCTCTGTGCCCAATCCCCTGCAGATGCCATCGGGCTGTCCATATCATCCCCGCTGTGAGCATGCCATGGAGATATGTGCTGAAGAAATGCCGGAAAAGACGGAAGCAGGCAGTGGGCATCATGTCAAGTGCTGGTTGTACAGCAGGAAGGGGGATCAGGTCAGGCAATGAAGGAACCAATCATCAGGCTCGAAAATATAAAGAAATATTTTCCGATCAGGGGGGGAGTGTTCTCCCGGGTAGTCGGCCATGTCAAGGCGGTTGACGATGTCAGTTTTTCGATTGAAAAAGGTGAAACCTTGGGCCTGGTTGGAGAATCAGGCTGCGGCAAGTCCACCCTGGGCAGGACCATTCTCAAGTTACTGGATCCCACCGGTGGAAGTGTATACTATAAAGATCACAGTATTTTTGAAACCGACAAGGAGCAGCTACGCCGCCTGCGCCGGGAGCTGCAGATGATTTTTCAGGATCCCTACAGCTCTTTAAATCCGCGCCTGAATGTAGGCGAAATAATCGGTGAATCGATCGAGTTTCACGGCATGGCTTCCGGAAAAGAAAAACAGGAAAAGGTTGAATATATGCTCGAAACATGTGGTCTTTCGCCCCATCATCACCGCCGTTATCCCCATGAGTTTTCGGGCGGACAAAGGCAGCGCATCGGAATTGCCCGCGCTTTAAGCTTAAACCCCGAGTTTGTAGTTGCGGATGAGCCGATTTCATCGCTCGATGTTTCCATACAGGCCCAGATCATAAACCTGATGGAAGATTTGCAAGAACAATTTGGCTTAACCTACCTGTTTATTTCGCACGACCTGAGCATGGTCCGTTATATCGCCGATCATGTGGCCGTAATGTACCTCGGCAAGGTGGTGGAAGTCTGTGATAAAGAGGAACTATATGATAACCCTCTTCATCCTTACACGCAGGCCCTTTTGTCGGCTGTGCCGGTTATGGATCCTGATTTGAAAAGCAACCGGATTATCCTGTCAGGTGATGTGCCAAGCCCGGCAAACCCGCCACCCGGTTGTAATTTTAATCCCCGCTGCCGGTATGCGGAAGAACGCTGCTGCTCAGAAGAGCCCGAATTAAGAGAAGTAACTGCCGGCCACCGGGTTTCCTGTCACCTGGTTGAAAAGAGGTAGAAATTATTGAATGAAGAAAATAAAGGCCCGGGTAAAAACCGGGAAGGAAATGATCTAAGAAAAAGTTTTACCTGGAAAGATATATTCGCTTTCACTTTTGCCATGTACCGCTTGCTGCTGCCCCAGCTGCTGATAATTTTGCTGGTTGTTGTTATCTTCTTATACTTGCTTTTCTGGCTCTGGCTAAACTAAATCAATGTTAAACTGATGATAGCGATGGCAGCTGCCTAATGATTTTTAAGAAAAGATGGACTAATTCCGGGTCAAATTGGGTGCCGGAACATCTTTTGAATTCGTTGATTATTTCACTATAGGTCCCCACATTTTCAAAATAATCCTGCCTGAAGAGTTTTTTTTGCTTCCGGAAAAGCAGAAGATGAGTTAATTGAGCCGCATTACAAAACTAAACTTCTACAACTATTCCTAAATTACTTTTTTTCAAAGTCAATTATAGAATGCGCCGCCAGCTGTGCAGTGTTAAAATAAGTGCATGTGCAGGATTTAATTGATTGTATAACTAAGGCGTTACCGGATTTGAACAGAGCGGTGCCTTGAAGGAGAATTGATAGCCCATGAAGATTAATGAGTTTAAACTGGAAAGATATTTCGCAGTTCATGAGTTTTCGGCACAGTACCTGCTAAGCCCATCTGACTGCGAGAGCTTAACCATGAAAGAACTTATAGATAACGCTGATCAGGACAGCCTGAGATTGTGGCATAACTTAAAGCTCAGCTACACGGAGTCGATGGGTCACCCGGTCCTGCGGGAAGAAATAGCCGGGCTTTATAAAGAAGTAGAAGCAGGTAATGTGATTACCGCTGTCCCCGAAGAAGCTGTCTTCATAAGCATGCATGCCCTTTTAGAAAAAGATGATCACGTCATCATTATCGACCCGGTTTATCAGTCCCTTAAAGAAATCCCCGCCGCAATAGGCTGCTCCATAACTCCCTGGCCCATGGAAGTAAAAGATAACCGCTGGCACCTTGATCTGGACTTGCTGGAAAAAAGCATTACCGCCAGTACGAAAATGCTCGTTGTTAATTTTCCCCACAACCCGACCGGGTATATGCCGGACCTGGAGCAGTTCAACCGGATCATCGAAATAGCGCGCCGCCATGACCTCTACATTTTTTCAGATGAAATGTACTGGCTGCTTGAGCATGAAGAGCAAAGGAGGTTGCCTCCTGCCGTTGATTGCTACGAAAAAGCAATATCCTTGTTCGGCCTGTCTAAAACCTTCAGTCTCCCCGGTTTAAGAG
>PUKV01000210.1 GCA_003550645.1 Syntrophomonadaceae bacterium
AGCAGAGCGGCAGTCTGACCCACTTTGATCAATCAGGCCGGCCGAGGATGGTTGATGTCTCAAAAAAAGACCAGACCAGCCGTGAAGCCTACGCCCGGGGAGCAATAACTATGTCCCGGGAAACCCTGGACCGGGTTATGGCGGGCAGTATGGCCAAAGGCGACGTCCTTGGCGTGGCCCAGGTGGCGGCCGTAATGGCAGTCAAGGAAACCGGACGGCTGATCCCGATGGCGCACCCCCTTGGAATATCCGGCGTAGAGGTCGATTTTAACCCGGTGGAGGGAGAACCGGCTAAAATTGAGATCGGGGTCAGGGTTAAGCTGGCCGGTCAAACCGGTGTAGAAATGGAAGCCCTGACCGGGGTCAGCGTAGCCGCCCTCACCATCTACGACATGTGTAAAGCAGTCGACAAAAACATGACTATTGAAAATATCCGCCTTATAGAGAAGAAAGGAGGGCGCTCCGGACATTACCGCCGCGAGCAAAGCTAATGCCAGAAATTGTTGCTGTATCTACCAGCCCGGACAAGGGCCAGCGCAAAACAAATGTTGGTAAAAGTTTTTTCATTAAAGGCATGGGGCTCGAAAACGATGCCCACGCCGGCTTCGCCCACCGCCAGGTCAGCCTGCTGGCCGAAGAAAGTATAGCAAAAATAACCGCTAAAGGCCTGGATATAGGGCCGGGTGATTTTGCCGAAAACCTGACCACGCGGGGCATCGACCTGGTCAACCTGCCCTTAGGAACCAGGCTGCAGGCCGGACCTGAAACAATCCTGCGGGTAACTCAAATCGGCAAAGAATGCCACGACCGCTGCGCAATCTATTACCAGGCCGGTGATTGTGTAATGCCCCGGGAAGGTATTTTCGCCGAAGTGCTGCGAGAAGGAAATGTCAGGGCAGGCGACAGCCTGGAAATAAAACCTTCGTACCAGTTTGGAGTAATTACCGCCAGCGACAAGGGAGCCCTGGGAGATCGTATAGATACCAGCGGTCCGGCGGTCGGCAGTTTTCTGCTCCCCTGGGGTGATGTTATTGAGAGCGCTATTGTGCCGGACGTTAAGGCCAGCCTGGCGACAAAACTGCGAGAGATGGTTGCAGGCGGGGCCGATGCCGTTTTCACAACCGGCGGGACCGGCCTGAGCCCCCGTGATGTTACTCCCGAAGCCACCCTGGAAGTAATTGATAGGGAAGTACCCGGCATAGCTGAAGCTATTCGCCGGGAAACCGCTGCAGCAACTCCCAAAGCGATGCTGTCCAGGGGGGTGGCAGGCATCAGCGGTTCAACCCTGATCGTGAACCTGCCCGGCAGCCCCAAAGCTGTGATTGAGTGCCTGGAGGTGCTTGCCCCTGCTCTCGAACACGCCCTGGAAACAGTAACCGGCAGGGGTGGGGAGTGTGCCCGGTAAACTGGAATTGAAAGCTGAACTATTAATCTCAGAAAGCCGCAGGGGTTAAAATGATAATTTCACAAAAAACCCGGCCTGAGACCGGGTATTAATGCTTTCATAAAAATTGTGCTTAGCCGTCCATTTTATTCTTTAAGGGCACTCAATATAGAGCGCAGTCTTTCCCGGTAACCTGCGGTTTCAATAACAGTCCCGGTTACTACAATATCTGCTCCAGCCTGGCGGACCCGGCGGGCATCGATGGCAGTACGGATTCCGCCTCCTACGATCAGCGGAACGTTTAATTCTCTTTTAACCGCCCTGATCATCCCGGCAGGTACCGGCTGTGCAGCCCCGTTTCCGGCTTCAAGAAAAACATAGCCCATGCCCATGTACTGAGCAGTAAGAGCATAACCGATGGCCTGCCAGAAGTTGTCGCGGGCAACCAGGTCAGCTTCCCCAATTTCACCAAGCTTCATCCCGGGCTCAACCATAATATATCCTATTGAAAGCACCTCGATATCCAGGCGCTTCAGCACAGAAGATATTTTTGACTGGGTTCCGCTAATGAACTTGGAATTACGCGAGTTCAGAAGGCTGAGCATTAGAAATGCATCCAGGTTAAGGCAGATCGACTCTGTACCGGTGGGAAAGAATAATACCGGTATAGAAGTCCTCTTCTTGACCACTTCCGCAGTTTCAGTCAGGGCTCGCTGGGTGACTCCGGAAGAGCCACCTACAAAAATCAAGTCACTTCCCACTTCCTGGGCAGTTTCGGCCAGACGGCCAGCCGCCTCAGGAACCTGGCGGGATGGATCGATCAGAGTAATGTGTACTGCGCCCTGATCGAGTTTTTGTTCAATATATTTTTGGACTTTCATCGCTATTCCCTTCTTCTTATAAAACATCAATTTAAAAGCCTTGCATTTATTTAATCCCCTGACAACTCGACCTATAATGATAGGGTTTTACTATCCTAAGCTTATTATAATTTAGATCGCCCGATTTGACAACTGATCAAGAAATCCGGAAAAACCAGTTCCGGGCGGCTTTTGCGCTTCCTGCTTCTTTTTAGTAGCAATTCCTCTTTTAATTTAAATCTTCAATTCATACTTATATCGCCAATTTGCAGGCAGAAACCGGCTGTTACCGGTATTTCTTGATTAAAGGTAGTGGTTAATTACTCAGGCCTGGCTCGCCAAGCAGCAGGTGACGGTTTCACCGTCTCTCCTTCAATCTTAAAGCTATACTTTAAGGGACGTTCGAACCCTCCCCGTGGCGCCGCTAATAATTCAATAATGATAACAGACTATAGTACAGATAGTGTAGTATTAACCAGTTCATTTGTCCATACAGGTTAGCAAAGAAATGATTTCTTTAGCTTACTTCTGAACCGGTTCTTATGATAACATGTAAGTACATTCTGCTTATATTTGCAGTTTCATTTTGGCGCCGGCACTCGTTGAACCAGCAAAAAAAGGCGGCAACAAAAAGTAAACGGGCCACATCTCCAAACTAGAAGCCGCCTTGCTGGCTGAACAAGCAGCTAAAATGGGTCATAAAAAAATAATGCTGACCCGCCCTCTTTCACCGATGCTCGGTTATTCTATAAAAGAAATCAAAGAGTTAATAGATAAAGGAGTCAATTTTGTAGAGCTAAATATCCTTGATACTACAAAAGTAGTCAATAATCCCATATCCATAAAAACTATCGTCCAGGCAGTAAAGTCAGTCGGCCCCCAAAGTGCTGTAATGGCTACCGACGGGGGGCAAACAAGCAATCCCAGTCCGGTGAAAATGTTAAGGCAATATATTAAGATGATGCTGGATCATGGAATACATGAACAAAGCATAAAGACTATGGTTCGAGACAATCCGGCTCAATTTATTGATTTGTGGTAAATTATAATAATTTGTTCATATTACTTTGATTATTTGACGAACGGAGGTGTCTTATTTTGAACCTGGTTGAATACAACGGGAAAAAACCACTGCTTGGCAAGAGGGTTTACGTGGATCCCACCGCAACCCTGATCGGGGATATTGTCATTGGTGAAGGGGTCGGCATCTGGCCGGGTGTGGTAATCAGGGCTGATGAAGGAAAGGTAATTCTCGAAGAAGGGGTAATGGTGCTGGAAAATGCAATCATTGAAGCGGGAAAAGGTGGTGTGCTAACCATTAAAAACGGCACCATTATCAGCCACGGAGCTATCGTCCACGGCGCTTCTATAGGCAGAAAATGCGTTATCGGGATCGGGGCTAAGGTCCTTGATAATGCCGTTATCAATGATCACAGCCTGATCGGATCCGGTGCCCTCGTAGCTCCGAATAAAGAGATTCCACCCAAAAAGTTGGTCCTGGGCCTTCCCGGCAAAATTATAAAAGACCTGGATGATGCAGAGCTGGCAAAAAGCAGAAAAGAATGGGATATGCTGAATAATAAGCTTGACTATTACATTAAAACAAGGGGTGTCAGGTCCTAAATTCCAAAGCAGGCAGCCAAGCCCAAACCAGCTGGTGCCATAAAAGCTGGATATCAAAATAACACCTTACAAACTCAATGTAGATCGGCGTTTCCGTGAGCGCCTAAAAAAGCATTGCCAAATTTGCGCAGAATTCTATAATTAAAGGCCTGACCCTCTAATAGCACCCATAATATTTCCCGGGTAATAGATTTCGCCCGATTTATTCCACGGACTTACACCGCCAGGCTAACACCCATGCCGGGCGCACCATAACAAAACCCGGTGCAGCACACCGGGCTATATTTTTAACTATTGGTTTCAAGTAATGCTTACCGCTTGGAGAATTGTGGAGCGCGGCGGGCTTTTTTCAAGCCGTACTTTTTGCGTTCTTTCATACGCGGGTCACGGGTTAAAAAGCCGCTTTTCTTTAAAACCGGCCTGTGGTTTTCGTCAGCCTGGAGCAAAGCCCTGGCGATGCCATGCCTTATTGCCCCGGCCTGGCCGGAGAATCCTCCGCCTTCAACCTTGGTAATAACATCAAAAGTGCCTTCATTTTCTGTAGCTACCAGCGGCTGCCTGACGATTAATTTTAAAGTTTCCAACCCGAAATAATCGTCCATTTCTTTACCATTAATAACTATCCTGCCGCTGCCTGGAATTAAGCGGACTCTCGCGACTGATTCTTTACGGCGTCCCGTCCCTATATACTGCACTTCGCTCAAGAGTTAGGGCCCCCTTCCTTCTTATCATCCGGCCCTTCTCCCAGGGTCTGCGGCTGCTGAGCCTGGTGAGGGTG
>PUKV01000111.1 GCA_003550645.1 Syntrophomonadaceae bacterium
CCACCGCATCATATTTGCAGGATTCATAACAAATCCCACATTTTATACAATCTTCCTGGTTGATTTCATACTGTTCTTTCGGTTGACCGCTGATGCAACCGGTTGGGCATTTCTTGGCACATACAGCGCAGCCGGTGCAATTATCATTGATCGAATAGGTGATCAGGGCGGTACAAACACCCGCAGGACAGGTTTTATCTTTAACATGTTTTTCATATTCGTCATAAAAATAGCGCAGCGTCGTCATAACCGGGTTCGGCGCTGTACTGCCAAGCTGGCACAGGCTTGCCTCAGTTATGGTCTGGCATAATTCATCCAGGCGGTCTAAGTCCTCAGGCTGCCCTTCACCCCTGGTGATCCTGGTCAGGATCTTCCTTAAGGCAAACAGGCCTTCCCGGCAGGCAGTGCACTTACCGCAGGATTCATCTACAAGGAAATTAATAAAATAACGAGCGACATCGACCATGCAGGTCTTGTCGTCCATCACAATCATTCCGCCCGAACCCATCATCGCTCCTGTTTCAAGAAGTGAATCAAAATCGACTTCCAGGTCCAGCATATCCTCGGGAATACAACCGCCTGAGGGACCGCCAATCTGGACTGCTTTAAATTGACGGCCACCGGGGATTCCTCCGCCCACTTTATAAACAACGTCATGCAGAGTTATACCCATGGGCACTTCAACCAGCCCGGTGTTGTTAATATTACCAACCAGGGAAAAAACCTTGGTCCCGCTGGAGCCATTCCAGGGGTTTGAAGTAACGTCCCCGGTGCCGATCGAGGCAAACCATCCGGCTCCATTCAATACTATTTCCGGAATAATGGCCCAGGTCTCCACATTATTGAGGACAGTCGGCTTGTCCCTAAAGCCCTGCTCGGTATTATGGATATACTTCGAACGCGGCTCTCCGGCTTTGCCTGACATTGAAGCCATCAAAGCTGTCGATTCTCCGCAGACAAAGGCCCCTGCACCGCGGTGAACCTGGATGTCGAAAGAAAAGTTCGTACCCATGATTGATTCACCAAGCAACCCTCTCTCACGTGCTTGTTTGAGAGCTTTGTTTAGGCGTTCTAAGGCCAGGGGATATTCTTTGCGGATATAGATAAAACCTTCCCGGGCATTTAAGGCTTTAGCTGCAATGAGCATGCCTTCAATGACCGTGTGCGGGTCAGTTTCGATAATGCTGCGATCCATAAATGCTCCGGGGTCGCCCTCGTCGGCATTGCAGACGATATAGGATGTCTCATCGCTTTTTTCCATCGCTTCCAGGCAGGATTGCCACTTGATCCCGGCGGGAAATCCACCGCCGCCCCGGCCCCTGATCCCGGAAGCGGTTACTTCATCGATAATATCCCGGGTGGTCATTTCCAACGCCCTGGCCAGTCCCTCATAACCGCTCCTGGCTATATAGTGATCAATGTTTTCCGGATCGATGAGGCCCTTGTTACGCAGGGCAATCAGTTCCTGCCGGGTGAAAAACTCTATCTGGTCCATTTTCTCAAAAGTATCCTCTGATACGGGATCTTTATAGAGTAGAGATTCGACGATTTTTCCTCCCACAAGATGCTCATCAACAATGGACTCAATATCCTCCTCTTTTACCTGCCGGTAAAAGACGCCCTGGGGCTGGACAACTACGATCGGCCCTGCCGCGCAGAAACCGTTGCAGCCGGTTCCCACCACCAGGTAATCGTTTTCCAGCCCCCTGTCCTGCAGGACCTGCTTAAGACGATCACGAATATCAAATCCTTTGGCCGAAACACAGCCTGTGCCGGTACAAACCATCAAGGCCCCTTTGTATTTATCGAAATTCTGTTGTTCCCTGGTCTTAATCGCTTCAAGATCTTCTTTTCTAATTTTCTCCAAACCATTGCCGGAATATGCTTCCTGGCCTGGTTCTTCTTCCCCTTCAGCAGAATAGTTTTCAAGTATTTTTTCTACATCTACAGCCTGAACATTTCCTACCACCTGGTTACCAATCTGCACTACAGGAGCTATGCTGCAGGCACCAAGACAACGGACACCTTCCAGGCTGTATTTTTTATCTTTCGTTGTTTCTCCATCCTTGATATTTAAGGCCCGTTCAAATGCGGAAAGCACGTTCTGCGCACCCTTAACATGGCAGGCTGTACCAAGGCATACCTGGATTAAGGTTTCGCCTTTGGGTTCCAGGCTGAAAGACTTATAGAATGTTGCTATATGATAAACTGTCGCTTTCGAAGTGCCCGTTTGGGTGCTGATCATGTCGGATGCAGTTTTGGATATGTGCTTGAAGCGATCCTGGATATCCTGCATCATTTCAATCACATATTCAGGGTCATAGTTCCATTTTTTGATAATCGCCTCAATCTCTTCTATATCACCGGGATCTTCCTGAACATAAACAGTATCCGGAGTTATTTCCCGGGCAGCCTTGTTTTCTTCAATTCGCCAGGAGGGGGTGAACCTGGTATTTTTTACTACGATTGCTTTAATTTTCTTGTTCCGAAATACCGTGCCCGTACCGCCTCTTCCAGCCTGCTTTAACCGGGTTGCACCCCTTCGCCAATCCCAGAAAGAAAAGTTTAGGACACCCATCCGGGCATGTTCGGCCGCTTTGCCTGATGAAACTACTGAAATATTTTTTTTATCAAAATCATTTTCAGCGTACATCTCTGTTAATTCTTCAGCTACGAGGTGAGAATTTATACTTTCTCGTGGAGCGCTTTCAATAGTTATCCTATTTTTAACGGCATCAATATAAATAATAACCTCTTCTTTTGCTTTCCCCACGATCACCATGGCATCAAAACCGGCAAACTTAAGGTACGGGCCAAAATAGCCACCCACATTGCTGTCTATAATCAGGTTGGTCATCGGGGAGATAGTGGTTACTATCGTTTTCCCGGAGCCCGGAAAAGAAGTAGTTCCCCCCAGGGGGCCGGAGGAAAAACAAAGCGGGTTATTATTACTGTCCCATTTTGTATTTGCATCTATTTCGGGCAATGTCAGCCATAAATCAAACCCTTTACCGCCGGTCCACAGGTCTTTCATCTGCTGAGTTACGCCATGAGTAGTTATTTCGTTCCGGTCAAGGTCAATGCGTAAGACCCGGTTTGCATATCCTCTCTCCAGTTCAACAGGTTCAAAATCAAATACCTTTAATACTGCGCGATCATCCTTCGAATGCTTTTTTTTTGGTTCAGACAAATTTATTCCTCCTATCTCAATAGTATTTCATTCTACCTGTAACATATAGCACCTTTAAATTGAAAACATTTAAACTGAATCTAATCAGCAGTTACATCATCTAATTAATTTCGTTAAAGATAAGAAAAATCCTCCCGTTTATAACGGACTGCATTATTGGGCTGGTCCAGTCATGGTGCTTCAAAGAATCTTTCAGCCGGCCTCACCAGCGCTGCTGCAGGTTAATTAAAACGGCCGGAGCAGTGCTTTAGCCGGATAAAAATAATATCCGAAAAAGCTTGACAATACTGCATCCGGCCTTTGTATTTTAACCAGTTTCAAACAGATATCTTTTATTCGCGCGGCCTGCCTTCTTCATCCCAGCCGTGCAGTTCGTAGTATTCCCGGACCATAACAGCCAGGTTTTCAGCGTTAACCACGAGGTTCTTTTCAGGACCGATGGGATCATTGAACAGACGCGGGGGCAGGCTGTCATCATCTTTAGTCCATCCCTCACGCATATTAAATTTCTTGGCCAGCGTGGTTACACTACGCCCGATATCAAAGAGCTGATCTTTGCTTAAATCCATGCCGGTAATGTGTTTAATGATCTGCTGCATCCCTCCCCAGCCGATAAACTGCTGGTAAAAACGGCACAGGATCAGGCAGTCTTCCAGGACGTTCCTGCTTTCAAAATCAATAAATATTTTAGCTTTGCCTTCGATCATGTCTTTAGGGATTTCCCCTCTAAGCTCTCCCATGTAAAAACTCGACCGGAGATGACAGCCACCACGGTTGGATACAGCGTAACCAAGGCTCATGCCGGGCAGGGCCCGGGCATCATAGCCGGCTGGTTCCATGCCCTTGGCATGCACGGCAATATCCTCCAGGCCAAGCTCTTCTGAAGCGCGTTTGATACCCTGGGAGAGCAGTTCTCCTACACCTTCTTTATAGGCGATCTGGTGAAAAAGCCTGGCAATACCGTCAACATCACCATAATCAGGCATATCGCTCAGTTTACCTCTTTTACCTGCTTCAATGGCAAAGGCGGCCAGGTTACCACCAGAAATTGTATCCAGGCCCAAGCGGTCGCAAACATCATTTAAATAAACTACTTCTTCGATCGGATAAACACAGCAAAGCCCGCCTAAAGCATAAAGGGTTTCATACTCAGGCCCTTCCAGTTCAAGACCCTTGTGTCGACCCTGGGTAACCTTGCTCAGTTTACCGCAGGACATGAAGCAGCGGTGGCAAGCTTTAGGTTTAACCTCCATCCGTGAACGCATGGCATCGGTGCTGATTTCTTCCCACTTATCAAAACTGCCTTCCGCCCAATAACGGGTAGGAAATGCCGATTGCTCGTTGGTGACGGTCACCATGTAGGGCGTCCCTTTTTCTTTCATATTTTTGGTCCGCTCAGTATTTACACATTCTTTGATCAAGTTTTTCACATAATCTTTAAGCATTTCTTCGTCGGCAAGGCTGGCTTTTTGGTCACCGCTAAAAACGATGCCTTTCAGCTTTTTCGAACCCATCACCGCGCCCATTCCGGTCCTTCCCGCCGAGCGCCAGTGGTTGTTCTTGATACAGGAAAACCTGACCAAGTTTTCACCGGCCGGGCCTATCGAGACCGCCTGGGCCCCATCAACCCCTACTTTTTCCAACAGGGCGTCTTCAGTTTCGTAGCTTTCTTTACCCCAGAGATCGGAAGCATCCTCAAATTTCACGCCCTGGTCAGAAATGTGCAGATAAACCGGTTTTTCAGAAGCCCCTTCAAGCATAATAGCATCATAGCCCGTTTTCTTAATCGCTGCGGCAGTGTATCCGCCCGAATATGATTCGCCAAAAAAACCGGTCAGGGGTGACTTGGCAAAAACACCGTGCCTCCCGGCAGCAGGAACCGTAGTTCCTGTAGCGGGACCGGTGGCAAATATTAAGACGTTATCGGCCGACAGGGGATCTACACCGGCCGGTAAATAGTTCAGCATAATATAAGCTGCCAGACCTTTACCGCCTAGATATTTTTTTTGGACATCCTCTGGTATATTGTCTTCCTTTACTCCCTGGTTCGTTAAGTTGATTCTTAATAATTTGCCATACAAACCGTCCATTCCTACTATTCCCCCTTGGTTTAAGATATGACAACCTCTTCACCCGGCAGCTCGCTGGAGCGGCAAAGGAATTGATTGAGGTTGACCTGCAAATGTCAGCTATTATTGTATCATAAAAGCTTTAATGACGCATATGGATGCCTCCAAGGTGGCAATAAATTGAATATAAATATAAATATAAAAGGATTGTCCTGCCCCTTGTAGAATATTTTAGGAAAGAACATCACACAGGGATAATTAATCCCGGCAGGAGGACTAAAATGACCCATACGCTTGATATTTTTAAAAAAATGGACCACTATGGGCCGGAAAAAGTTTTAGCAGTTTCAGATCCAAAAACAGGGATGAAGGGCGTATTGGTAATTGACAATACCGCTCGGGGCCCGGGCAAAGGCGGTTGCAGAATGTCTCCTAACCTGACCATCGATGAAATGGCCAGGCTGGCCAGGGTAATGACCTGGAAATGGGCAATTGTGGATTTTAAATATGGTGGAGCAAAGGCGGGCATCTGCAATGACCCTAACAGCCCCAATAAAGAAGAGATAATTCGCGCTTTTGTAAAAGCGTTGCATAAATATATACCCAGCGAATATGTTTTTGGCCTCGACATGGGCTTGAATGAGAACGATGCAGCAATAGTTGTAGATGAGTGTAATGATATAAGCGCTTCCATGGGAACCCCTCCGGAACTTGGTGGGATACCTTATGATCAGCTCGGGGCCGCCGGTTTTGGAGCTAAAGAGTCGGCCAGAATAGCCATGGAGTTGAAAAATATGGATGTTAAAGATGTAACCGTTTCGATCCAGGGTTTTGGAGCCCTCAGCAATGCTGCAGCCTCATTTTTATCGGAAGCAGGGGCAACTGTTGTAGCAATTTCAACAGTTGAAGGTGTCCTGCATGATCAAAATGGCCTGGATATACCGAGGCTGTTGGAATTATATGAAATTTATGGGGATAGTGCAGTACATCACTACAATGGCGGTAAGCTTATAGGTTTAGGGGAAGAATTACTGTTGGACGTTGATGTTTTGATCTTAGGTGCTATCCAGGACGTTTTACATAAAGATAATGCGGACATGGTTAAAGCAAACATAATCATTGAAGGCGCCAATATGCCCACCACCAAAGAAGCGGAAGATATGCTCTTCTCTAAAGGAAAGCTGATTGTTCCAGATATCGTAGCCAATGCCGGGGCAGTTATAGCCGCAGCCATAGGCATGGATGCCAGAAACTCCTGCATGAGACCCGATCCGGAAGTAGTTTACGATTTGATCACCTGTAAAATGGAACAAAATGTTACCAGGGTAATTGAAGAAGCTTTTTCTAAGAAAATTAAAACCAGGGATGCCGCCATGGAAATAGCCCGGGAGAGAGTGGTAAGGGCAATGCAGTTCCGGGGCAATAAAAACATCAGCTTATAAATGTTTTGCTCAAATGATTGATGACCGTTATTAACCGTTATTTAACCCTGGCGCTTATATGTTGTCTAAGCGCCAGGGTTTTATACAGCTGCTCACTTACTCAATGATAACCTCCCGGGTTGCACGAACCTCGTCACCAACTTCTACGGAGATTTTATACATCCCCGGATGGCTAAACCAGATCATATCGGCAACCAGGTCCCACTCGGGATCGACTTCATAAATATTATCAGCTTTTACTGCACCGGTATCGCTGTGAATCAACTCAACTTTTACTTCCTCTTCCCCAAAAGGCTTGTTATTGTAAAAGGAAAAGTAGAAGTCTTCATTAGCTTTGAAAGTTGTCCGGTTTGATACAATCCGCTTATCATCATCGACTTCATAACCGGTTTCCAATACCGAACCACCTGCCGAGGTGGTTTCCGGTTCGCGTACCGGTTCTTCTTCTTCACAAGATACACAAAACAGAATAACCGCCATTAAGAGCAATACCACCCAAACAATCTGCTTTAACATCCCTGGAAGAACACTTTTCATATGTCCTGTTACCTCTTTATTTTTGTCGTGTTTTATATTATTCTGCATATAGGCTTCTAATCCTTCCCGATCAGGTCTGCATTTCGGCCATATTTGCAGGCTTATTTGTAACCACAGCGTATAAATATCTCAGAAAGGATTAGTTTTCAGTGAAGGATTACCCGGCTAAATGTAGAACTTTAAATCTGGCTGTAGACAATGAGGATGGGAGGATCATAACAGTTAAATGAGCTTATCGGTGAGAAAAATAGTAATTTCAGGAATTTTAGGCGCTATAGCGATTCTTTTAGGTGTTACCAGGCTCGGCTTTATACCCGTTCCAACCCCGGCCGGGCACGCCACTATCATGCACATCCCTGTAATCCTGGGCGGTGTGCTGGAAGGGCCGGTAGTCGGGTTAATTACGGGGGCCATCTTCGGCCTGTTCAGTTTCTTGCAACCGGGTGCTCCTTTTTTTGCCGATCCCCTGGTTTCCATATTTCCACGCCTCTTTATCGGCGTCGTTTCTTACCTGGTTTACTTCTTCAGCAAAAAAGCAATTAACCTGGCAACCAGGCCCGGTGCAAGCACAGCTCCAGGGGCAGACGACACTTCACCTGGTCCCACCACGGCAGGCTCTAAAATTAGCAGGATCCTCCCCTACCTGCTTGCAGGCGCATTTGGCTCCGCCACCAACACAATCCTGGTTATGGGAATGGCTACCTGGAGGGGTTACCTGCCGGCAGAGGTGTCAGTCTCAATCGGCGTGCTGCACGGTGTTCCGGAACTAATTGTGGCCGCGATTTTAACAGTTATCCTGGTCCAGGGCATTCAAAGAATTCGCCCATCCGAAGAATAAGGCTGAGCTACGGAGTTATATACCATTGGAAAAGCTGATCGAGACAACTAACCTAACCTACTTTTACCGCTCGGGAACCAAGGATGAAGTTAAGGCGCTGGACAAAGTAAATATGAATGTATTCCAGGGAGAAATCCTGGCCATCACCGGGCAAAACGGTTCTGGCAAATCGACCCTGGCCAGGCATTTCAACGCCCTGCTGGCACCAGGGCATGGAGATATCCTTGTAAAAGGCTTATCCACCGGGAATAAGGATAATATCCCCGAGATCCGCAAAGTCATCGGAATGGTCTTCCAGAATCCCGACAATCAGCTGGTCAGCAGCATCGTAGAAGAAGATATTGCATTTGGACCGGAAAACCTGGGCCTGCCCCAGGCCGAGATAATCGAACGGGTTGACTGGGCCCTGCATACCCTTAACCTGGAAGATCTGAGAAATGAACCGCCCCATAACTTATCGGAAGGTCAGAAGCAGCAGGTAGCCATTGCCGGAGTTCTGGCCATGAAGCCCGAATGCATTGTGCTGGATGAGCCTACCGCACACCTGGATCCCCGCGGCCGCCGTGAGGTCCTGGAAAGCGCCATTCGTTTGAACCGGGAAGAAGGCATTACCATCGTTCTGTTAACCCATTTTATGAACGAAGTGGTGCACTGTGACCGGATGATAGTGATGGAAAACGGATCGGTGAAAATGGAGGGCTCTCCCGGCGTTATTTTTAGAAAAAGTGAAGAGATTAAAACAGCCGGCCTCGATTTCCCGGTGGCCTCACAAATCGCCGAAGGGCTGCGCCGGGAAGGCTTTAACATCGAACCGGGAATTATAAAGACAGAGGAGTTACTTGAGTCTCTATGTCAATTGAAGTCATCAATTTAAGCCACAGCTACAAAGCAGGGACCCCTTTTGAAAAGCAGGTCCTGTTCGACATCAATCTTTCAATAGGCGAGGGCGAGTTCGTCGGAATTATTGGCCCCACCATGTCGGGCAAAACTACCCTGGCCCAGCACTTCAATGCGCTCTATATTCCCAGGCGGGGTAAAGTATTGATTGATGGACTCGATACAAGGGATAAGCAAGCCGACCTGGTAACTATACGTCACCGGGTTGGTTACGTATTCCAGAACCCCGACTACCAGCTGTTTGCTCCCACGGTGGGTGAAGATATAGCCTTCGGGCCTTTAAACCAAAAGCTGTCCCGGCAAGAGGCTGAAAGGCGGGTTCATGAAGCGATGGCCCAGGTCGGCCTGGATTATAAGACCCTGTATAACCGTGACATTTTCGCCCTCAGTGGTGGACAGAAAAGGCGTGCCGCCATTGCCGGTGTGCTAACCTGCAGACCGAAAGTTCTGGTTTTGGATGATATTACAGCCGGCCTGGATCCGCGCGGCCGGGAAGAAATCCTCGCTGTAATCAGGGACCTGCACCACCATCAAAACATTACCACCATTTTTATTAGCAACAGCATGGATGAAATAGCAACCATGGCTGACAGGATAATAGTCATGGACCGGGGGAGGATTATTATGGACGGCTTGACCAGGCAGGTTTTTGCCCGCTTCAAAGAACTACAAGCAATTGGCCTGGAACTGCCCGAAGTAACTGTTTTAGTGAATAAACTGCGCTCTGCCGGTTTCAACCTTCCGGCCGAGGTTTTAGACGTCAGGGAAGCCCTCAGCTTAATCACCGCCGCCCTTAAAGAAATGGAGGCCAATAGATAGTGGAACTGACAAAGAATATCACCCTGGGGGTTTACCTGCCGGGCAAAAGCTTTATTCACAACCTGGATCCCCGGACTAAAATAATCGCTGCCACCATTATCATTATCCTCCTTTTGCTGTCTCGCTCCTATGCCGCTTTTGCTGTGTCTGCTCTATTTATCGGGTCCCTAATGGTGCTCTCCGGCATCCCCACCGGTTACGCCCTGCGCGGCCTGAAGCCTATGCTGCCGGTGCTGGTCATAATGTGGATCTTTCAGCTCTTTTTATTTAAAGAACCAGGCGCCACCATCTATTTCCACTGGTGGATCTTTGAAGCCACCGAAGCAGGTTTGCATATGGGGAACCTGATTATCTTAAGAGTACTGTTCTTATTTACAGTCACCACTTTCCTGACCCTGACCACTTCCGTGGTCAGCCTGACTGATGGTTTGGAAAGCCTGCTAAAACCGCTGCGCATGATCGGCCTTCCCTCCCAGGAACTGGTGATGACCCTGGTCATAGCCCTCCGGTTCGTCCTGATCCTGGCCGAAGAGCTGGAAAAAATTATTAAAGCCCAGATGGCCCGCGGGGTGGCCTTTGACCGGGGCAATTTCATCCAGAAAACCAGGAAAATTTTCCCGGTTTTTCTGCCGCTTTTTATCGGGGCCTTTAAGAGGGCCGAAGAATTGATCGTGGCCATGGACGCCCGCAGCTACACCGGAGGCAGGGGCAGAACAAAAATGAAAACCCTGCACATGGGCAGGGTCGACCTTACTGCAGCAGCCGGAATGACAGCCTACAGCGGACTGCTGATCTATATCATCATTTTTACCAAACCAATGATCTAACCCGGCTCGTTGGGGCAAGAAACCTGGCCCCCTGTGTCCCAGGTTAGATTGGACAGCCAAAAGAAGTTCCCACGGCAAGTGCGGCGCGGACCTGTTCGCTGGATGGATCGACGCGTTTGGTGCCGGCTACTGCTTCCTCCAGGGGGGCAGATTCAATATCATAGCCCCTGAGGCAGACCATTTCGTTGTACTTTCCCTCCCGGAAAAGCTCTACTGCTTTCACACCGAAGCGGGTAGCAAGGACCCGGTCATAAGATGTGGGGCTGCCGCCGCGCTGCAGGTGCCCGAGCACGGTGGCCCGGCTTTCCATATCGGTCCTTTTTTCAATTTCCCGGGCAATTACTGAGCTGATGCCACCCAGCCTTTTAACGTCGCCCTTGGCCTGGTAGATGGGTTCTCCCCCGGCAGGGTGGGCGCCTTCGGCCGCTACAATAATGCTGAATTTTTTGCCCCTGCTGTTGCGCTCCATGATTTTATCTACAATATGCTGGTATTCAAAAGGTATTTCCGGGATCAGGATAATATCGCCGCCCCCGGCCATTCCGGCCTGCAGGGCAATCCAGCCCGCATTGCGGCCCATGACTTCCACCACCATGACCCGGTGATGCGATTCAGCAGTGGTATGGATTTTGTCGATAGCATCAGTAGCAGTCGTTACAGCCGAGTCAAAACCAAAGGTTACGTCGGTGGCAGGCAGGTCGTTGTCGATGGTTTTGGGTATCCCGATTACTGGAACACCCAGTTTGCTGAAACGGTGGGCCAAAAGCAGGCTGCCGTCGCCCCCGATCACCACCAGGCACTCTATGCCCCATTTTTTCAAATTTTCTACGGCATCTCCGGAACGGTCATTATCGGTTTCCCGGTAATCGGACGATCCGCCCGGGCGAAAATCAAAGGGGTTGTCGCGGTTGGAAGTGCCGAGGATGGTTCCGCCGCGGTTCAAGATCCCCGAAACGGCAAAATCATCAATCAGGGCGGCGTCATTTTCAACAAGCCCCCTGAAACCGTTATTAAAACCGACTACTTCCAGGTTGTAGTTATAAGTGGCTCCCTTGACTACGGCCCTGATCACCGCATTGAGGCCGGGGCAGTCGCCACCCCCGGTCAAGAGACCCAATCTACGCATTCCATTTGCATTGCAGTTAGCAGAAAAACCGGTGGTCTTTGGCCCGGGTCCTGATATTGTCCCCCGGCCTTGCCGGACGTTGCCTTCTCCTGTACCAGCTTCTTCAGCAGGATTTCCATTTTCATTTGCGGCAGTTATGGCCCCGCGGGCCAGGTAGTCACAGCGCTGGTTTATCCGGTCGGTGCTGTGCCCTTTGACCTTGATCCACTCCACCTTGATGTCCCTGGAAAGCTCAAGCAGTTCCCTCCAGAGATCCTGGTTCTCTACCGGCTGCCCTTTGCCGGTCAGCCAGCCGTTATTTTGCCAGCGCTTAATCCAGCCCTGGTTAAAGCAGTTGACCAGGTAGGCGCTGTCGCTGAACAACCTGACCCTGCTGCCGGGTGGAACCGCCCGGAGGGCTTCGACAGCTGCTTTCAATTCCATGCGCTGGTTGGTAGTTCTTTCTTCAAATCCGCTGATTTCACGGGAGTTGTCACCTTCGGTAATCACGGCTGCCCAACCGCCCGGGCCGGGGTTGCCTGAACAGGCACCATCGGTATAGATGTCAAATTCACGTGTGGACAAGGTTTTACCCTCCCGTCCTGGCTGCCCGGCTACTAAGGAGCAAGGCGCGATAAATCAGATAAAACATCTTCAAGTTCCTGGATTTTATCACCGTAACCGGACCAGTTGCCTTCCTGCTGGTATTTGATGGCCTCCTCGTAGGCATCGCGGGCCTGCCTGATCAAATCGGCCAGTTCCGCATCAATCTCATCGGGAACTTCGGCTACAGGATCATCCAGCTCAATATCATCGGGCAGATCTTCAGCCGGTATATCAGCCGGCAGTTCATCCATCTCACCAAAAACCTGGATCAGGGCCGCATCCAGGCTCTCGCCCATAACCACCGTTTCTTCGAAGCTGACTATAACGCGGGCCAGCTCCGGCAACCCCCCATCTTCAGCCTGCAGAAAGATCGGCTCTACGTAAAGGAGGGCATCGTTAATGGGCAGGACCAGCAGGTTACCGCGGATTACCCGGGAACCAACCTGCCCCCAGAGGGTGAACTGCTCTGATATTTCCGTGCTTTGATCGATCCGGTTTTCAACCTGCCTGGGACCCAGGATTACACGCTCCTTGGGGAACAAGAACAGCTCTACATCCCCGTAATTGGGCTGGTCGCAGCGGGCTACCATCCAGGCGATAACGTTGTTTCTTTTGTCCGGAGTAAAGGGCAGAATCAAGACATACTCCGGCTCGTCGTAGCCTGGAAGCTGCAGGATTGTATAATAAGGTTCCATGAGCTGCTCCTGACCGAAGGACTGCTCGAATGGAATAGCCCAGAGGTCTTCCCGGCTGTAAAACTGGTTTGCATCGGTGATATGGTAAAGCTGCAGCAGCTCGGACTGAATGGCAAACAGATCTTCCGGGTAACGGATATTATCCATCAAACCTTCAGGCATTTCCTCCATGGGGCTAAACATTTCGGGAAAGATCTTCTGGTAAGTCTGCACCAGCGGGTCATCGGGGTCGCTGATGTAGTAATGGACATCACCGTTATAAGCATCAATAATCACCTTAACCGAGTTGCGGATGTAATTGATGCCGTCATAGGGTTCAGAATAGGGGTAACGGTCAGTTACCGTGTAAGCATCCTGGATCCAGAATAACCGCCCGCCATTGACCGCTATATAAGGGTCTCCGTCGTAACGGAGGAAAGGTGCAATTTTACGCACCCTGTCGTGGATGTTGCGGTCAAAAACAAGCTTGCTATCATTGTTCAGTTCATTTGAGATCAAAATCCGGTATTCCCCAAACCTTAAGGCCATCATGGCCCGGCGGAAAATGGAATTGAGTGGTATGCCGGCATCTCCGTCATAGTGTATAAACTCATTTTCATCACCGGCTGTAGCATAGTGAAATTCCGGGGTTTCCGTGTTGACAATCACATAATCATCGGTCAGCTCTCCAAAATATATGGAGGGGTTGTCCAGTTCCATCTCTCCAACCGGTGGAATATCACCCAGGAAGTAGCGGGGCAGCCCATCCGGGCTGACCTCGTTGACCGGGCTCATAGCCACCCCGTATCCGTGGGTATACTGCAGGTGGAGGTTAACCCAGGTCTGGGCCCGTTCAGCCAGCCTGCTTTTGTCTAATTCACGGGCGGCCAGCATTACCTGGCGGTATTCATCATTTATAGTGTAACGATCAATATCAACATCAACAAACTGGTAATAAGGACGGATCGCCTGCAGCTCATTAAAAGTGGTCAGAAGAGGCCTGTGGTCCCAGAGGCGGACGTTTTTAATTGTCCCTTCATTGGCCCGCAAATCGTCCCAGTTTAGTTCCTGGGAAGCTTCATAACGCCGGGTATCAAACTGTTCGATCCCATAAGCAGCCCGGGTAAATTCGATGTTATGATCCAGGAATTCGCGCTCGTAGCTGAATTCACTGGGCTCGACCACAAAGTTCTGGATAGCAGCCGGTAAGGCCCAGCCCCCCAGGAGTGATACTCCAATTAACGCCATGATTCCGTAAATAAATAGGCGGAAACGGCGCAGAAAGATATTGGCCACAAAAAGCAGCGCTATCACTCCCGCCAGGACCATCAGGACCATTAATACAATATAGTTGGCATTTAGATCTGTATAGCCGGCGCCGAAAACAACTCCAAAATCAGACAGTAACAGTTCTTTTTGACTGAGCCGGTAATCCCAGGCTTTTAAACCAAAAATCAAGGCCAGCAGCACGGCCAAATGGCTGACCGCCCTGGATGGAGGAAGCATCCAGACCTGCTTGCCATGGGAAGGTGCATTTAAGAAGATATAAATGCCCCCCACGATCAGGAGGTTGATCACCAGGCTCATCATAAAAAACTCATAGATGAAGCGGTAAAAAGGAAGACTAAAAACGTAATACGAAACATCTGCCCCAAAAATGGGATCACTGATATTAAAAGGCACCTGGTTGAAATAGCGGAGCACATCCATCCAGGCATTGCCCACATAGGCGGAAAAAACAAAAGCCAGTACTGCTGAAGCACCTGCAAAATAGATAGCCAGGCGGCGCGGGGTTAAGAACCGCATTGCCCCCGTAGCCATCAGTTTCTCTCTTAAGGCCAAATTGGGGAAACTAAGAATGTAGCGCCTCGTAAACATCAGGTTGGCAAACAAAAAAGCAAACAAAAATACAAAAGCGCCGATCCTCATCCCCCAGCGGGTCAGGTACTGGGTCCAGAAAACCTGCTCCACGTCCAGTTCCGTAAACCAGAGCAGATCCAGGTAAAAGGTGGTTCCAGCCACCGCTAATGAACCTAAAACAACTACAACTATAAAAATCAGGAAAAAACGACTGCGCACAACAAGCCCTCCCGGCAAAATAAATACCGGCTCCTCACCGGTTAGTGATTACGTGTAGTAATTGTAGCTAATACTCGGACCCTTGTCAAAAAATTGTTTTAAAAAAATATTTCCCGATACCTCTTTCTCGATGCTTATTCCAGGCTGGAATCGTCTCCACCAACAATTCTTATTCCGGAGCTGGTTCCGATCCTGCTGGCACCAGCTTCGATCATCTCCCGGGCTGTTTTTGCCGTTCTCACTCCGGCAGAGGCTTTTACTCCCATTTCCTTCCCGGCTGCTTCCCTCATTAACATAACATCATCAACCGTAGCCCCGCCCGGCCCGAACCCGGTCGAACTTTTTACCATTCGGGCCCCTCCTTCTTCAGCCAGCCGGCAGGCCAAAACTTTTTCCTCATCCGTTAAAAGCCCCGTTTCAATAATCACCTTAACGTTTCGCCCCCGGGCCGCCTTTACTACAGCGGCAATATCGTTCAAAACATATTTTCTGTCGCCGGATTTAAGGGCTCCGACATGGATAACCATATCGATCTCATCGGCCCCATCTTTAATTGCTTCGGCAGCCTCAAAGGCCTTTACAGCCGTCGTGGTAGCGCCAAGCGGGAAGCCGACCACTACACAAACCCTGACCGTACTGTCGGCCAGTTCTTTGACCGCAACCGGCACATAGGACGGATTGATGCATACAGAGTAGAATTGATGTTCAACAGCTTCCCGGCACAGCTTGATTATGTCTTGCTTTGTGGCTTCCGGCTTCAGCAGGGTATGATCAATATATGAGGCCAGGTTCTCAGACATGATACTCCTCACCTTCCCGGTCAATCCAACCGCAAATTAAGGGGACAGATGGTACCGGCTCAGCGCCATATTCATATGCAGAAATGATCTTTTTTTCCACTGCTTCTCTCAACTGCGCACTGCTTTCTTCCCGGGGATGTATTAAGGCCAGGACTTCTCCTGCCCGGACTTTATCGCCGGTTTTTTTCTCCAGGACAATACCAACAGCAGGATCGATGGGATCATCTTTTTTTTCACGCCCGGCTCCGAGATTTACGGCCGCTTCACCAATCTTCAATGCATCGATGCCGCTTATATAACCCTCTTGTTCTGATTTTACGGCAATTTTCCGGCCCGTCTCCGGTAAAAGTGAAAGATTATCTGCTATCCCTTGATCCCCGCCCTGGTTTTCAACCATTTCCTTGAACTTCTCCAGTGCGGACCCGTTATCTAAAAACCCTTTTAAGATTTCTCTGCCCTGTTCAGGGTTCCCGGCTTTATCACCAAGGCAAAGCATCCACCCGCCAAGGGCCAGGCATAGTTCTTCCAGGTCCAGAGGCCCTTCCCCACGCAGGGTGATAACAGCCTCCTTGAGCTCTAAAGCATTGCCGACTGCCTTGCCGAGCGGCTGATCCATCCTGCTGATAACCGCTGCCGTATCACGGCCGGCACCCCGCCCGATATAGCACATGGCCCGGGCCAGTTCGAAAGCTTCCGGCAGTTCTTTCATGAAAGCCCCCCTGCCGACCTTTACATCGAGGACCAGGGCGTCTGTACCGACAGCAATTTTTTTGGCCATTATACTGGCAGCAATTAAAGGGATACTGTCCACTGTTGCGGTTACATCGCGCAGGGCATATAACTTTTTATCAGCCGGAACCAGCTCAGGTCCCTGGGCGGCCACTGCCACCCCGGTTTTTAAGACCGCATTGGTCAGATCATCGATCGTAAGGCCGGTCTTAAAACCGGGTATTGCTTCCAACTTGTCCAGTGTACCCCCGGTATGGCCTAGCCCGCGGCCGGACAATTTTGCCACCGGCAGCCCGGCAGCGGCCACCAGGGGAGCCAAAACCAGGGTAGTGGTATCGCCCACTCCACCGGTGCTGTGCTTATCGACCTTCGTCCCCGGGATATGATCGAGGTTAACCCTGCGCCCGGAATCAACCATAGCCCCGGTTAAAGCCAGGGTTTCATCTTTGTTCAGGCCCCGGAAATAAACTGCCATCATAAAAGCTGCCACCTGGTAATCGGGGATAGAACCGGTAACGTAGGCTTCGACCAGGTACTCGATCTCAGCACCGTTCAGGGCCTGTCCGTTGCGTTTCTTTAATATTAAATCATAAGCCCGCATTTAAACACCTCAGCTTAACAATTCAGTAGATGGTAATCAGATCATCTATATTTTCAAAAGTAGCCTGCCCGATGCCGCTCACATCCATTATATCTTCTTTTGCTTTAAAATACCCGTGCTTTTCCCGGTGTTCGACGATCTGAACGGCTCGCACTTCCCCGATGCCGGGCAGGGCCGTCAATTCTGATGCGCCAGCCCGGTTGATGTTAATAAGCGACGCACCTCCGTTGCGGGCAACCGGGGGTTCTTCACCAACCTGGTGTACATAAATCTGCTCTCCGTCCAGGAGAGGCCGGGCCTGGTTTAAAGCTTCCTGATCAGCCTCCGCGGAAAATCCTCCACCCAGTTCCAACAGCTCATAGACCCTTGAGCCTTCCGGCAGCTGGTAAACCCCCGGGTTATTGACCGCTCCAACCAGGTGGACCGAAATAAACTCCGGTTCAGGATCGTTTTTTTCCTGGCCATTGAGATCACTTTGCATAACCTGAGTTATTTCCGGTTCGGGGGCCCGGTAAACATTAACCGCCCGCCAGGCCCCTCCGGCTACCAGCAGCAGAATCAACACTCCCAGAATTACTTTTTCGCGCAAGTTGCTATTTCCTTCCACTGATCTTTACCTCCGATAGTGTGATTAAACTATATTAAAGTATAAATAATTCTCCCTCTTTTTCATTTTCCCTGCCTCTTTTTTAACGGCCGGATCAAAAAATCCCGGCCCCTGTATCGGCAGGGTGCCGGGATATGATTACAATTTTATCAGCTTTTCTGATTTAGCCTGGAGGTGTTACTTATTTCCCCCGGGTTCTTCTTTCTCTTCTTTTTCATCTTCAGGCACGTTGATGCCCTGGACGTTGATATTAATTGCCTCTACTTTCAAACCGGTTGTCTTCTCCACATTACCGCGGATTTCTTTCTTCAGTTTATCGGTAGAATCAACTATAGATTTTCCATACTCAACAATCACATTGAGATCTATGGTAACCCTGTCTTCATTGACATCTACCTTGATACCCCTGGTCATGTCACGACGGCCAAGTCTTTCAGCAATTCCGCCTACAACACCGCCGCTCAATCCAGCTATACCGGGAATATCACTGGCAATAATGCTGGTTATAACGGCGATCACTTCTGATGATATTCTAATGCTGTCTCCTTCTTTTGACGGATCCGGCTTTAATACAGCTTCACCACTTCCACCTGCTTTGCCTTCATTCTTGCCTTTCTTCTCCTCTTCAGCCATTATATTCGTCCTCCTTTCAGGTTTTATAAACCGGGAAACTAATAACCGACATCAATTGCCGGTTATATCAGGTAAAACTTGTTCGAAAATGAGTTATGCAGAAAACCCGGGGCTACAAGCAAGCATCAACCTGTTTACGATTATATTATAAAGGCTGAATATAGATATGTCAA
>PUKV01000037.1 GCA_003550645.1 Syntrophomonadaceae bacterium
AAAGAGGCTCGCCCCGTACTGCTTCATACTCACCTGACCAATAAGATTATTCGCAGTTTAATTAACGATGGACGGCTCGGTGGATTTGAGGGTTACCGTGTCATCCAGGAAGAACCGGCCTGCGGCCGGCACCGTTTTGATTTGCTTTTGGAGCACAGCCGCACCGGTTCTGATTATTACCTGGAAATAAAAACCTGCACGTTATTTGACGGCCGGGTGGCTATGTTCCCGGATGTAGTAACAAAAAGGGGATCAGGCCACCTTTACAAGCTTAAAGAGCTGGCGGAGCAGGGCATCAGTGCTGGCTGCCTGTTTGTAGTGATGAACCCGGAAACAGAATATTTCCTGCCCGCTTACCATATCGATCCCGCTTTTGCTGCGGCTTTCAAGGTAGTAAAAGAAAGGGTCCAGTTGAGTTCTGTCGCCCTCGGGTTTGATCCCGGATTTAACGCAATTGATACCGTCAAACCGCTCCGGGTGCCGTTTGATATTTTAGATGCTGAACTGCAGGACGGGGGAGCATACCTGCTTTTGATCAAACTGGATAATGATTCTACAATCACTGCCGGTGGCCTGGGCCAGATCGCTTTCAAGCGTGGGCACTACATATATGTGGGCTCGGCAAAGCGGAACTTGAGCAAACGGGTGGACCGCCACACCAGGAAGAGAAAAAAGAAGCGCTGGCATATTGATTATTTAGTTGAAAAAGCGGCCCAGGTAAAACCCGTGCCGGTGATAAGCCCTGATGACCTGGAGTGCGAACTGGCAGGCAGGCTGAGTATAATTGCAGATTGCCCTGTTAAAGGATTTGGCTCCTCTGATTGTTCCTGCCCGGCCCACCTCTTTTACTTTGCTGATAATCCGCTGGAGGACCCCCGTTTTATCGAACTGATCCAGTATTACCGCATCAGGCGCCTTGAGCAGAAACTGCAGCTTTTGCCGCCCGAGATCTCCGGGGCAAGTGACCTGTCCCAGGCAGTTTATCATGAGAAGGCGCACTATGCCGGGCACTAGTGTTGCTATTGAAAGAGAGGAAGCTTTAAATGAATACAGCTGTTGATCAAAGCCGGGTGGAAAAACTCAACCGCGAACCGGTAACCGAAGGCCCGGTTATATACTGGATGAGCCGTGATCAACGGGTGCAGGATAACTGGGCCCTTTTATATGCCCAGGAAATGGCCCTTGAGCGCAGGCAGCCCCTGGTGGTGATCTTTTGCCTGGCGCCTGAATTTCTGGGGGCTACCCTGCGCCAGTATCGCTTTATGCTCCAAGGACTTGCCGGGGTGGAAATGAAGCTGCGGGAGCTGGACATCGGTTTTTTCCTGCTTACCGGAGATCCGGGGCGGGAAATCATCCGTTTTTGCCGGGAAGTCCGGGCCGGGGCCCTGGTCGGCGATTTTTCTCCCCTGCGCATTAACCGCTGCTGGAAAGCGTCCGTGGCGGAAAACCTGCCGGCGCCCTTTTTCGAAGTCGATGCCCACAACATTGTACCCTGCCGCCTGGCATCTGAAAAGCAGGAATATGCCGCCTATACATTTCGGCCCAAAATCAAGAAGCTTTTGCCTGGTTACCTGACCGATTATCCCCCGCTTAAACCACATCCTCATCCCTATCCAGCCCCGGCCGGCCTGCCCCAAAACGAACGGGGAAAGGGAGGGGTAACCAGCTGGCAGGCTTTAGAAAAGACGCTGAATGTTGAGCGCACGGCGCATGAGCTGACCGGGTATGTGCCCGGTGAAAAGGCGGGGCGTGAGGCCATGGAGCAGTTTATCAATGCCAAACTGCCCGCTTATGCCGCCGACCGCAACGATCCCTCTAAAGACGGGCAGTCAAACCTTTCTCCTTATTTGCATTTCGGCCAGCTATCCCCCCAGAGGCTTGCTTTTGAAGTTGCAAAAGCCGGGACAGAAACTGCGGATGCTGCGCTGGAAACCTCAAAGGAAGAGTTCCTCGAGGAGCTGGTGGTGCGCAGGGAGCTTTCCGACAACTACTGCTTTTACAACGAGGATTATGACAACCCGGCCGGTTTTCCCCGCTGGGCCCGCGAGAACCTGGAAGAGCACAAACAAGACCCCCGGGAATATCTTTATTCCCGGTCCGATTTTGAAGAGGCCCGGACCCACGATCAGCTCTGGAACGCCGCCCAGAATGAGATGGTTGTTGGCGGCAAAATGCACGGTTACATGCGCATGTACTGGGCCAAGAAAATCCTCGAATGGACTGAAACCCCCGAACAGGCCCAGGCCTATGCCATTTACCTCAACGACAAGTATTCCCTGGACGGCCGCGACCCCAACGGTTACAGCGGCATCGCCTGGAGTATCGGGGGCGTGCACGACCGGGCCTGGGGAGAAAGGCCTGTTTTCGGCAAGGTCCGTTACATGAGCTACAGGGGAATCAGATCCAAGTTCAATATTGACGCCTACCTGGCCCGGGTCAGGGCCCTTATGCAGCAGTAAGCTGCCGGGTTGGAAAGGCGGCTGCCGGCCGGCTTCTCATTACGACCTGACCTTAAAGCTTTTCCGGCTCCTCGAAAGTGGTGCCAAAAGTATCAACTGTAACGTGTTTCATGCGTTGACTTTTGAGCGGTTTGTTATCGGCAGGGGTTCGTTCCTCAAGGGCAATCCGATCGACTTCTTCCATCCCTTCAATAACTTTGCCGAAAGCAGCATACTGCCCGTCCAGGTGAGGCGCTGCATCAACGGTGATGAAAAACTGTGATCCTGCTGAATTAAAGGGCTTAGAACGGGCCATGGAGATAACGCCTCGGTTATGGGTCAGTTTGTTATCATGACCGTTGGCGGAAAACTCGCCCTTGATCTTGTAGCCGGGATCCCCGGTCCCCGTGCCCCTGGGGCAGCCGCCCTGGATCATAAAGCCGTCAATCACCCGGTGGAAGATCAATCCGTCATAAAAACCCTTTTGGGCCAGGTAAATAAAATTCCTTACCGTGTTTGGAGCATTTTGCGGGTCCAGTTCAATTTTTATTATCCCTCCACTTTCCATCTCAATAACTGCAACCGGTTTTTGTTCCATTTTGTTCTTGCTCCTTTCATCATGATTATTGATTAAAATTAGTACTGCGCCGCCTTCAACATATTTCCAGTCCAATCGAGGTGCATTTATAGGCATTGCAGGCGCTCTCTTCGACGGAGCAGGCCGTAACTGCCACCAGTAAATCTTTCTGCGCCTCCAGGACTATATAATCTCCGGGCCCTGAAAGTGGTTCTTTTACTTCGACCCGGCCTGCTTCAGACAGGTTAGTGTTCATGAAGATATTGAAGGGTGGACCAATTGAGGATTCGTCCAGCCCGTATTTCCTCAACACCTGCAGGAAATTGTGGTAACAGCTGGGATGCTCTCTATCGATGCCGTACTGGGCCCGGAACATTGCCGGGCTGCAGGGCGGATGAAGCAGGTCGTGGGCACCGGCGGTGTCTTCTGCCAGCAGCAGCAAAGGATTGTATCGGTTTGAGTAGAGGTGATCGCCCGGCCTGATATGGATAGAGCCGTTACAGTCAATAGTGGCGGCGGTGGATAAACTCTCCCGGTAGTCGCCGCTGTTAAAAGCCAGCAGGTCGGCCACCTGGCCCCCTTCCAGGTCGATTACTTTTAACCTATCTTTTTTATCCAGCTTAAAAGAAGTCCCCGTTTGGGCAGGGATCACTGTTTCCCACTTCATGATCAGGCCTCACTTTCCCGTTCCGGCAATCCTGTACTTTCGTAATTATAACATTTGAAGCGGTTTCTTGTTAGGCTTACTTCTGAAGTCCTGTGCAAATAGGGCCAAACATTTTGCAGCGATCCCGTAAAAGCAGATCTGCACTGGGTTTATAAGGGCTCATTGTAAAAACCAACTTTTATGGAACCGGCTCGTCCGGGTTAGGTCTATGCCGTGCAATGTAACTGGATAAGTTTCAGGGTATACTGTGCAGTTGACATTTATAACTGAATATTGCTATAATTGCCCTACAGAAAAGCAAATACCACCACATTAGATTTATTAATCCGAAAAAATACTCTATTAATCCTTCAGCTCGCTTTATCAAACCATTTCACCGGTTAGCGGCTCGAATTGTGGTGCCTGTACCAGGGAAGGCTCCTTGCTGTATACCTGTCTTCATTCCTCTCGTTACATTTTAAATCCAGACCTGAAATAAATCGGTTTAAGCTTAAATTGTAACCCGAAAAGCTTGCAACCACAGCAAAGCTGACGGTTGGGATCAGGGACACTTTTGGGTGATAGTTAGGTTGAGCTTCACTGAAGGGGCTGTGCGGGTAGCGGTTGTGAGAAGGAGGGAGAGGAAAAAGTTGCCACTGGGTAAGTTTTTTGCAAAGAATATAGGGATTGACCTGGGAACAACCAATACCCTTGTTTATGAGAAAAAAAACGGCATTATTGTTAACGAACCTTCGGTGGTCGCTATTAGAAAGGATACAGGTGCGATAGTGGCCGTGGGTGAAGAGGCCAAAAAAATGGTAGGTCGGACTCCCGAAAGCATCGAAGCGATCAGGCCTATGAAGGATGGCGTTGTCGCCTATTTTGA
>PUKV01000034.1 GCA_003550645.1 Syntrophomonadaceae bacterium
ACCCGCCGATCATGCTCATGGATGAACCTTTTGGAGCAGTTGACCCGATAGTCCGCGGCCGGCTCCAGGACGAATTTCTAAGACTGCAAAAAGAAATGAAAAAAACGATCTGCTTCGTAACGCACGATATTAATGAAGCAATAAAAATGGGTGATCATATCGTGATCATGAACAAAGGAGAACTGGTCCAGCATGGCACGCCGATGGAGATCCTTTCCGAACCGGCCAATGATTTTGTCAAAGACTTGATCGGCGTGGACCGGGAGATGAAACTGCTCGATCTGACCAGATCTTCAGAAGTAGTTAACCGGGACAAAGCAGTTCCCGACCAGGTCAGGGAAAATGACTGCTTTATCTCAGCTTTAGATCCCGTCCAGAGGGCACTGGAAACTATGATGAAAAAAGATTCCGATATAGTGGGCGTCCGCGACGGGGAAGAGGAAATTGGAATCATCTGCTGGGATGATCTCAAGAAGCTTATTAACAAGTTAAGTGGTGATGCCTGATGGATTTTGAAATGGAAAGGTTCATAAGTGCCCTGATAGACCGGTCCCCGCCGCATGCCCTGGTCCATTTGCAGCTGGTATTGATCCCGGTAATCGTAGCTTTTTTGATCGCTTTTCCGGTGGCCGTCCTGTTGACCAGGCGCCGGTTTATGAAATATACAGACCGGGTCATGACTATTTTTAATATGGGGCAGACTATCCCACCGCTGGCCATCATCGCCATATTTTTCCCATTCCTTGGCCTGGGGCGTGAACCGGCGCTGTTTGCCTTAACCATCTATGCCCTCCTTCCGATAGCCCGCAATACTCTGGCCGGATTAAAAGGCGTCCCCCAGGAAGTTAAAGAGGCAGCCCGCGGAGTGGGTATGTCGGAGTTGGAAATGTTGACGCGAGTGGAAATACCTTTAAGCATGCCGGTAGTCATGGCAGGAATAAAAATATCTGTGGTTCTTACTTCGGGTACCGCCGCCCTGGGTGCCCTGGTCGGAGGAGGAGGGATGGGTGCGGTTATTTTTGCCGGGATTGACTTTTTCCGGGCCGAACTAATTGTGGCCGGCACACTGATCATAGGGGCTATAGCCATAGTTTTGGACCGGATTCTAAGTTTGATCGATTCCATCCTGACCCCACCTCACATGAAAGTTTAAATTGTCAGGCTTTTAGAAGATCAAAGTTAACAGGGCTTGCTTTTAGTAAACCAACCTGAAATGGAGGTGATAGAATAATAAGCGGATCAGCATAATCTGATATTGGTAAGAAAGTTTTTTCACTTCATTAATTATTTCGCCAGGGGGTATCAAAAATGAAAAAAGTATTGACGCTTGTAATCCTGGTTTTGATGCTGGGATTAATTTCAGCAGCCATGATCGGCTGTGAAGCCGAAGAAGAAGTCGAGGAAGGCAGGGTTGTAGTAAGCTCCAAAACCTTCCCGGAAGCCCTTACCCAGGGCTGGATGACATATTACCTGCTTCAAGACCGCGGTTATGATGTGGTAAATGAAATCGGCCTCGGTGAAGTAGCGGTAATCCGCCCCGCCCTGGAAGCGGGAGAAATTGACCTTTACTGGGAATACACCGGGACCGGCCTGATGAACGTGATGGGTTACGATGCCGAAGAGCTGCCCGGTGACGAACAGGAAACTTTCCAAATCATCCATGACTACGACCTGGAAGAAAACAATATCAAGTGGCTTGATTATGTTCCGGCCAATAACACCTTTGTCCTGTTTGTAACCAGTGAAACCCAGCAAGAATACGGCTGGGAAACCCTCTCTGACCTGGCCGAATATGCCCGTGCAGAAGGCGGCGGGTCATACGGCAGCATTGCTACTCCGGCAGAGTGGGTGGAACGTGACGACGGCATGATCCCCTTCCAGGATCATTATGACTTCGAATTTGCCGATGTAGTGGAAGTGGAACTGGGCCTGGCTTACAGGGCTGTCGAGCAGGGTGAAGCCCTGATCGGAGTCGGGGACGCTACCGAGGGCCGGATCATCAAGTATGACCTCTATATTTTAGATGACGACCTGGACTTTTTCCCCGCTTACAATGCCGCTCCGACCATTCGCATGGAAGTCCTGGAGGCAAATCCAGAGCTTGAAGACATCCTGAGAGAGCTTTCTTCACTATTGGACCTGGAAACCCAGATTGAACTTAACCTGCGTACAGCCGTAGACGAAGAAGACCCCGAAGATGTTGCCTGGGACTTTCTCGTCGAGCAAGGCCTGATTGACAACTAAATCCCGGCTGGTAGTTATAACCGGGACCATTGCAAGAACGAGGGGTTTCTCCATCAGGAGAAACCCCTTTTAAGATAAACTATCTCACCGCAATACGGCCTGTTTTCTGCCCGGGGCAAGCAAAGCGAAAAATGCAGCTGAAACATAGCTATTCCCTGCGATGAACCGTCACCAAACCAAAATAAAGCGCAGCTGAACAGACATCCAGATTTACAGTAACTTTAACTTTTTATCAGGTTGTTTTCCCTGTAAATCAGGGTAATGACCAGGGCCATTAATCCAAAAAGAAAACAGATCAAAAATCCTAAACGATATGCCTCCAGGGTGTATATACGGGCTCCATCAATGATCAAACCTTCCCAACCCAGATCAAGAACGTAGCCAAAAAGTGGCTGCAGGATGGCCATACCGGCAAAAACACCTGTATTAACCATGGCTGTTACCAGGCCGGTATTCCCCGGTGAACTGGCCTCGCGGGCCATGGAAAAGGTCAACACATTGCCCGGGGTGCCAAAGCCGATAAAAAAACTGACCGCATAAAGCAGGACCGGAGACAGCAGGCCGGGCCAGGCGGCAATAATCCCCCAGGCCAGGCAGTAGAAGATAAAGGAAGTTGCTGCCGGTTTTTTTCTTGATCCCAGCCGGTCCGATGCAAAACCATACAGTGGAGCCCCGATCATATAGCCTACAAAGGCAGGAATGATAAAGAAGGAGGCCTGCCGGAGATCCATACCGTAAACATGGACCAGGTAGGAAATGCCCCATGTTCCGGAAAAGACAATAAACCCCCCGTAAATGCCGGTGTTGATCAAAAACAGCATCCACAGGCGGCCATTTCTTAAAATTTCCGGTAGGACTTTAAATAGGGGGGTTCCATCTTGACCGGACGGTTCGCTATCCAGGCCCGGCCCTGTTGAGTAAACCGGGGCATTTCCCGGATCATTAGGCCGGTTCCGGATAACCTTGATACAGGTTATTGCCACCAGTACTGTGACGGCCCCGGCCAGAATAAAAGATCCCCGCCAGCCAATCATATCTACCGAAATACTCAAAGGGGTGGAAGCAAGAAGGGTTCCACTGCTGCTGATGAAAAGGGCCAGGCCGGATAGAGTAGCAAACTCATTGGGCTTAAACCAGGAAGCCTGGAACTTGAATACGTTAATTAAGATCACCGAACCGCCAAAACCAATCAGCAGGCGGCCGAAAAAAACCAGGGCAGCATTCGGTGAAAAACCGATAATGATTGAACCAGCCGCCATGGCCGCCCCGCTCAAGAAAGCTATTTTACGTGGCCCCAGTCTGTCGACCATGGCTCCTCCGGGAAGCTGCATGATCAGGTAAGTGTAGGTATAGGCGGCAGCGAGGTTGCCCAGCCCCGCCCCGGTCAGGTTAAATTCAGAAGTAAGAAGATCGGCAACCACGTTGAAGGAAACCCGGTGGAAATTTGTGATCAGGTGCAAAGAGACCAGGAACAACCACATAATCCAGCGTATCCTCAGCACATTGTTCAACAGTTCAGGTCTGGTTCCGTCTAAAACTGTCACCCGACACCTCCAACATGTAGTAATGGCCATGTATATAAAGTTATTCTAGTGGCGGCGCGCCCCGCCTGGCCAGGGCGGCGCGGCGGGCGTTAATTTTTGCCGCCAGGACCGGCCGCAATTCGGTAGTCAGGATCCCGGCCAGGATCAGTGCAGCACCGATCAGTTTTTGCATGGTAAATATTTCATCCCAGAACAGGTAGGCAAAGAGCCCGGCAAAGGCTGCTTCCAGGGACAGGATCAGGGAAGCATGGGTGGGCAGTGTATAGCGCTGGGCATAGGTCTGGGTTACAAAGGCTCCAATGGTACAAAATACAACTGCATACAGGATTGCCCCCCAGATAGCAGGAGGCTGATGGAACATCAGTTCAGTCGGTTCAAAGACAAAGGCCACAACCAGGCTGGCCAGACCGGTAAAGGCGATCTGGGTTACGGCCAGCACAATGGCATCGCTGCGCTGAACGAACATCCCGATCGCTATTATGTGCGCGGCAAACAGGAAGGCGCATATAAGGGTCAGCGCATCTCCCAGTCCGAGTCCGGCCACTTCGTTGGCCGAAAGCAGGTACAGACCACATGCAGCCAGGGCTCCTCCCAGGTAAGCCCACCAGCCGGGGGAGCGTTTTGCTACTAAAAAATATAAAAAGGGCACGATGATCACGGCCGTATTGGTGATAAAACCAGAGTTGGCCGGGGTGGTGTAAAGAAGGCCCACAGTCTGGAAGGCAAAACCGCCAAACAGGAACAGCCCGATCAAACAACCGTCCAGGTAATCCCGGGCAGAAGCCCGGACCAGGCGCTTCCAAAAAAATGGAGCCAGTAAAAGTGTGGCGATGATAAACCTGATCCCCAGGTAAGTAAAGGGATGGATTATATCCAGGGCCTGCTTGATAATCACAAAATTGGAACCCCAGAACAGGGCAACAAAAACCAGCGATATATCAGCCAGGACTGTTTTTTTGCCTGCAATTAGCTGCTTCATATACGAGCTGGTTCCTTACAAAAATATTGCCCGGCTTACCAGTGTCTAGTGGTGACCGGACAATAAAACTATAACACATTCCCTGCTTTAATAAAAGGCTGCCTGAACTATGCCGCACCGGCTTTAAATTACAGGATCTGGCCCAGGAAAGCTTTTGTTCTCTCATGACTGGGGTTCTGGTATATTTGATCCGGGTGACCTTCTTCAACAATCCGCCCTTCATCCATATAAACAACCCGGTCACCAACTTCACGGGCAAAGCCCATTTCATGGCTGACCACCATCATGGTCATGCCCTCAAGGGCCAGGTTTTTCATAACCTGTAACACCTCTCCAACCAGCTCTGGGTCCAGGGCGGAAGTCGGTTCATCAAAAAGCATGATTTTCGGTTTCATGGCCAGGGCCCTGGCTATGGCCACCCTCTGTTTCTGGCCGCCCGACAGCATGGCCGGATAAACATCGGCCTTATCTGAAAGGCCTACTTTTTTCAGCAAATCAGCACCCTGCTCAAGAGCTTCTTTGTAGGGGACCTTTTTCACCTGGGTCAGCCCTTCAGCAACATTCCCCATCACCGTGCGGTGGGGAAAGAGATTGAAATGCTGAAATACCATCCCTACATCTGCTCTGACCTGGTGCAGGTTTTTGCTTTTAACATTAGCCTCAAGTCCGTCAATATAAATTTGTCCGCTCTGGGCAAATTCCAAAAAGTTTACACAGCGCAGCAGGGTACTTTTACCCGAACCGCTGGCCCCGATAACCACAACCACTTCTTTAGGGGACACATCCATATCAATATCTTTTAAAACATGCAGCTTTCCAAACCACTTATTCAGGCCTCTAATCTTAATCATCGGCACAATCACACCTTTAGTCTTGGTAATCGCTCACCTGGAGGCGCTTCTCGATCCTTCCCATCAAAAGGTTGAGAACAGAGGTCATTATCAGGTAATAAATGCCCACTATCATCAACATTTCCAGCATCATCAAGGTCGAGGAGCCCATCTGGCGAGCCCGCAGTAACAGCTCGCGCACGGCTATAGCGCTGGCCAGCGACGAATCTTTTAAAGCAATAATAAACTGGTTGCCAAGCGGCGGTACGGAGCGTTTAAAGGCCTGGGGCAAGATAATTCTGCGCATCGCCTGGACATGCGTCATTCCAAGGGACAGGGCCGCTTCGCGCTGTCCCCTGTCCACCGATTGAATGGCGCCGCGGAATATCTCCGCTATGTATGCTCCGTTATGAACACCCAGCCCGATTATCGCTGCCGGCATTCTTTCAATATTAACCAGATCAATCAGTCCATAATAAATAATCATTAACTGCAGGAGCAGCGGTGTACCCCGGATAGCCCAGATATAGGCTTTGGCCGGAGTATTTATTAGGGGATTCTTTGAAAGCCTCATCAAACCGGTTACCAGTCCCAGGATCAAACCAACGAGGATACCAAAGAAGGTGATCTGTAAAGTGAGCAGGGCAGCTGCATAAAAGCCGGGAAAAAACCTCGGTATTGCCGTAAAATCCCAAGGTAGATCTATCATCAACTCAACTCCTTACCAGGACAGCAATGACTGGAATACAATTCAAAATGACCTAGTTATTATAGATGTAATAACTAATTTTGCCTAACCTGGGCTTATAAGCCTGTGATATGCGGGCACGGGCTTTTTTTGCAGCCCGTGCCCGCATATCATTATGGCTTGGTTATATCCATACCATGCCATTCCATGCTTATCTCGGTCATAGTTCCATCAGCGTGCAGTTCCTCAAGAATTTCTGAGACTTTCTCTCTTAATTCATTGTCTTCCTGGCGAAATGCGACGGCTACGTTTTCAGTCCGGATCAGGTCACCGGCCATCATCAACTCATCACCGCCGGCAATCTCGTTTATTCCCCTGAGAGCAACCAGGCGGTCGGTAATCATACCGTCAATCCTGCCGCCCCGCACCTCCAGGAGAATAGTGTTAACTTCGGCGTAATGAATATCTTCGGCGCCAAGGTTGATGGCATCATCAACATAAGTTTCCCCGGTGATAACCCCGATATCGAGGCCTTCTACATCTTCAGGGCCTTCAATGCCCGAATCTTCGCGCACGATCAACTGCGCCCCGGAGTAATAGTAAGGAATGGTGAAGCTGACGATTTCGCGGCGTTCTTCGGTGTCAGCCATACTGCCCAGGATGGCGTCATAACGCCCGGCCCTCAAACCGTCGGGTAGGCCGTCCCAGTCGGAAGTTTCATAAACCAGGTCAACCCCAAGACGCTCGGCAATTGCTTTACCGGTATCGACATCAAAACCGATCGGGGTATCGGGATCATCTTCCCCGTAGTAGTTGAAAGGTGGATAGCCACCGCTGCCCACTACAACCAGTTCTCCGGCATCGAGCACCCTCTGCAGGCTGCCGTCGCCTTCAGGCTCGGCTTCTTCTTCCGGCTCTTCTGCTTCTACTTCCGGCTCTTCTTCCGGAGCTTCACAGCCGACAAAAACAAACATTAAAGCAACAAGCATCAATACAAAAAACAGATAGCTTTTCCGATTAATCATTGTTATTGAACACTCCTTTATTCGTTTGTCGAGCCCCTGCTAAAAATCAATATCAATTATGCCGGCGTCACCCCTCTCTTTATTTAATAGCAGCCTGTCAATCCATGTTATATCTTGGATGTAAAAATATAACAGGTTGCGAAAAAAGTAAAAAGCTTGCAGTTATTATATCCTTCTTTCAACTGCTCTTCAACCCGGAGTATGAACATTCCCATTAGTAATACTAAAAAAATACAGGTTATTATCTCTCTCAGTAGCTTATACTTAAAATAATGTCTATTTTAAAAACTAAAGCTAAAAATAAGCCCGCTGCCTGTTATCCAGGACAGCAGGCTCCATTTTTGACAATTTATTTGAACCCGGGCTTGTTACTGCCGGGCTACCTAAAATTCAAGGATCAGTATAATAAATCTAACAGCGAGTATAATAGAACCCGGGTCGAATCAACCATGCTGTCAATCTCTACATACTCATCAGCTGCATGGTAATTTGCTCCATCCGGGCCAAACAAAACTGTGGGGATCTCCAACCTGCTCGCAATATGATTGGCATCGGACTCAGAACGGAAATAGGTGGTCTGCAGCTTCCTGTCCAGGATCTCTTCAGTGCTGCTTTGCAGTGATTTGACCAGCGGGTTATCCTCACTAACCGTCCAGGGCCGGAAGAAAGCTTCCGGATGAGGTAGATCACGTAATTTAATCTCCACTTCGCTCTTTAGGCTCAGGCCGTTTACAATATCCTGAACCTCCTTTAAAGCCTGGTCTGCGTCTCCTTCCACGGTGTGACGGTAGATTGTGAAGCCGGCCTCTTCTGGAACTAACAGGTACTTCTCTCCTCCGTACAGGTTGGTTATGCACATACTGCCGTCGCCAAGCTTGGGGTGGAAACCAGGCTTTAGTTTCTCTGTCAGGGCATTGATTATTCTCGCTGCATCTTCAACAGCATTAATGCCTTTTTCCGGGTTGGCGCCGTGGGCCGACTTACCCTTAACTTTGACAAAGTAAACGGCTGTGCCCCTGCTGCCAAGCGCTACACAGGGGAACCTTTCTGTCCCCGGGGCAAAGGGTCCGGAAGGCTCGGTAATCACAGCATAATCGCAGCCATCAACTATCCCGTCTAAAATTGTATAATGGGTGCCCAGGCCGAAAGGCCCTTCTTCGTCGCTGACTGCAGTAAAAATAATGTCCCCGGACAGCTCGATCCCCGCTTCAACCAGGGCCTCCAGCAGGAAAACACAGACTACCACTCCCGCCTTCATATCAAGTGCGCCCAGGCCGTATACGCGGCCGTCTTTTTCGATCCCGGCATAGGGGTCTACGGTCCACCCCCCGCACAAAGGGACAGTATCAACATGTGCGTTAAGCAGCAGGCGCGGGCCCCTTCCTTTGCCGGGCAAGCGGACAACCAGGTTTTCCCCTTTGAAACCGGTGATCTTTTTTTCTTCATAGTGGTGAATTTCAGTTTGAAGCCGGTTGTAATAAGAAAGCCGGCCCCGCAGGTATTCAATAATCTCAGCTTCTTCGAAAAAAGGGCTTTTAATGCTGATCAGTTCTTTTAAAAGCTTGACCATGTCATCCCTTTTAATCTCTTTAACTGCTTTCTCGTATAATTCCTGCCTGCTGCTCACATTCTTCCACCTTTCCGATCCGGATAATTATTTATTATAAAGCATTTTATAAAATAAAAAAGACAGGCACAACAAACTTGCCTGCTCCTGGTTATACCTTAACCGGGTTTTTATATTTTTATTCTTAATGTCAGATTTTCGGGGACAATCTTTACCAGGCATAAAATATCCAGCCCCTTTGGGAAAAACCCCACCGCCCGATGCCTGCTGATTACATTAGAACACATGGACGATCTAAATTTCGGTATAAAACTGCACAGCAACTCCCCAATCTTTCAGCATTGAACAGGCCAGGAATAAATCATTAATAATTAATATGTATAATCAAAAGAATGAAAAAGAAAAAAAGATTCTACTGCGGCTGGAGTGCATTGAGTGGTCTCTTTTTATGGTAGTTGGGTCATTTTGTCAATAATTAAGGTGTCGGATATTATTAGCCGCAATTATTGTGTCAGCAGTAGAATCATTTATATTATAAGGATTAACATTCTTAATTTCATTGTCTGGCAGGCTAAAATTCTTGGGTAAAAATTATACATTTTGTATAAACAGGCAGGAATACAAAAACTAAAATTGAATAATAGAAAAGTTGTCCAAACCACCAGTTAATGGAGAGACCGTGATGGCCTTTACAGTCAAGAAAGCGCTTGAAAAAGGGATTTTTAACAACTGCCGGCTGTTAACCGGGCAAAGCGGCCTGCAAAATGAAATTCACTGGGTCAACATCCTGGAAATACTGGATGACCTTAGCCATGTTGAACAAGGCGAATTTTTAATCACTACCGCGCACGGCTTTGATATTAGCAGCGAAAAGAAACAGCTGGAAATGCTCGATTTCTTTACAGCCAGAAAACTGGCTGCTATGGCGATCCAAACCGGCCACTATATCAAGGAAATCCCTTCCTCTTTCATCGGTTATGCAAAGCAGTACCGGCTGCCTTTAATCGAAATACCTCCCGAAGCAAGCTTTAAAAAGCTGACCCGGGCTTTAATGAGTGAACTGGTCAGCCACGAACTTTCCGCAACGGGAAGCAGCGAATTATCCACCGCGCAGATCCACCTCAACAACCGGATCAACGACATGAACCGGTTGTGGCTCAGGCTCATAAAAAGCGAGCACACCGAAAACCTGCACACTGAAATGAAATACTTCAACATTGTAGCAGGTGAACCTTACCAGGCTCTGCTGCTCCAATCCAGTCCAGGCAAAGGCAAACCGGGAATGCCCGGATCAGAACAGGAAGCTCATTTGATCAATTCAATAAGGCAAACCACCGCCCGGATTCTCCTGCAAAGGCACATTCCGTTTTTGATAGGCCCTTCTGATCAAAATATGCCCTTGCTTATTCAATCCGGCCAGCTGAAAGACAGGGCAGGAGATTCCGATCAACCCGTTATTGAACAGCTCTACAATGAACTGATCATGCTTTTCCCGGACCAGGTCATACTAATCGGCGCCAGCAAAGTTCACAACGATATCAATGAATTTAAGCTGGCATTGAGTGAAGCCGGAAAAGCCCTGCAGGCAGCCCGCCTGGGCCTGATCGACGATATGAGCCTGGTATCCTACAACAAGCTGGGCCTTTACCGCCTGATCATGGAAATTAAAAACATTGAGACTCTCCAGGAGATGTATGCTGAAACTATTGCTCCCTTGATTGACTACGACCACCGCTGCAAGGGAGCTTTACTGCAAACCATGAAAGCATTCCTGCAGCATATGAATATTAAAAAGGCGGCCGAAGCACTGTACGTTCACCGCCATACCATGCGCTACAGGCTGGAACAAATTGAAAAACTAACTGGCTACAACCCTCTCGTCCCTGCTGATGCCCTGCAGTTAAACCTGGGTTTGCACGTCTTTCATTACCTTAAAACCCTCAACCTGCTGCGGCATACTTTTTAATTAGACAGTTAACCATTCAGCCTGTTGCCTATGTTGAATAATAAACCGCTCCACGGGGAGATTAGAACCGCTCCCTGCGGATTAGAGGTCTGGGGCTGAGTAACTGCAAATGCCGAAAGTATACCTCACCCTGATAGCTCAATTCCCTCCCTGGCGTGAATAAGCCCTGCCTACCTTTAGCAGGGACCGGTTCCGGTCATGTTTGATTTCTCCCGGTTCATACTGAAGGGGCTTTCTAAAAAGCGGTCCGTCAACCACCAGGGTGTGCGCTTCGCCGCCTTCCCCGCAGGGGGAAATGTTTTTGCTGATGCAATATTCAATGTAGCGATCATCCAGGATCCGGCCCAACCAGGATTGATCGACCAGGTCACTGCGGATGGCCACTATCAGGGCCCTGCCTCCGCGCCGGATCAGCTCTTCCGATACCCTGCGCTCTTCCATCTGCCACAGGGGCAGGTTGTAGTTAATCCCGCAGCGCTCACACATCTTTTCCACCCACTGCCGGTGTTCTTCTAAATTTACATCGCCAAATACCCCTCCGGTCAGGCCATATTCCTCCTTGATCCGGTTAACCGCCTCTTCAAAGCCCTGCTCGTAGCTTTCCCAGGTTACTTCCTTCATTTCCAGGGGAATGCCCAGTGCTGAGGCCTGCTGCTCCAGCATTTCCGTCTTTAAGCCGTGCGAACGGCTGTAGCCGTCACCTCCGACAAAACTCAGCAAACAGGCTGTATCAAAACCCCTTTCCCGGGCCAGCAGTAAAGAAAGATACGCATCTTTACCCCCGCTCCAGGATACAAAAACTTTATCCCCGGGACTGTTATTATATACCATTCGGCAGTTCCTCCCCTGTTTCAGTTTCAAGGTGATCAACCCTGTTATGGTAAACCACCCTGTAGTTCCCGTTTTCCCGGCGGACCAGGCTGATGGAAGCGTTATCAATCTTTAAATCCCAGAAGCTTGCCCGGTCCAGGTCTAATACATTTTGAAGCAATGCCCGGATCGAACCGCCGTGGCTGACCACCACCGCTTCACGGCAATCCGGGCAGCTCTCTTCCAGTTTCTCAAGGAAAGTAAGCATGCGCTCGCTGACCTCCTCTATCGTTTCCCCTTCGGGGGCGGAACGGGTAAAAGGATCGTCAAACCAGCGCCTGATTTCCTCACCCCACTGCGCTTCAATTTCTTCATAAGTGAGGCCTTCCCAGCGGCCAAAGTGGATTTCCCTTAACAAGGGAGTAACCTTCGGCTCCAGGCCGCAGAAAGAACCGATCACCCGGGCTGTATGGATCGCTCTCTGCAGATCGCTGCAGAAAACACCGTCAATACTTTTCCCGCCCAGGAACAACCCCACTTTTTCAGCCTGTTTAAGGCCCTGCTCCGATAGCGGTGATTCCATCCAGCCCTGGTAACGTTTTTGTTTGTTCGATTCGGTCTCGCCGTGGCGGACCAGGTATAGCTGCATTTATTGTTCTGCTCCCTTCGTTTCTGAACCAACTTCTTTTTCATCTTCGCCGGCTTCATCTTTGTTGCTGACCCTGGCATCTTCAAACGTGGCCATTTCCAGGGTTACCCTGGCAGCTGCTTCAAGCAGGTGCATGGCCAGGACGGCGCCGGTGCCTTCTCCAAGGCGCATCCCCATGTGGATGTAGGGCTGCAGGTCCAGGTAATCCATCAGCAGGGCATGGCCCGACTCGGCAGACAGGTGGGAGGGTACCAGGTAGTACCGGGCATTGGGGCACATTTTCACCGCTGCCAGCGCTGCAGTGCTCGAGATGAAGCCATCAATTACAACCGGAATACGGTGGGTAGAGGCTCCGATAATCAAGCCGGCCAGGGCGGCCAGTTCCAGCCCGCCAACCAGGCTGAGCACCCCGATGGGATCTTTCGGATCCGGTTTATGCATCTCCAGGGCTTCACTGACTACCTTTTGCTTGTGAAGAAGCTTTTCATCATCAAGGCCGGTCCCCCTGCCGACAACCAGCGATGTCTCATAACCGCTGAGAGCAGCCATAACGGCGCTGCTGGCCGTGGTGTTGCCGATTCCCATTTCTCCTGTGGCCAAAACCTTGATGCCGTCCCCGGCAGCTTCACGGGCACATTCAATACCGGCCATTAAGGCTTTTAGAGTTTCCAGGCGGTTCATAGCCGGACGGCGCCTAAAATTGTCACTGCCTGCTTTTACCCGGACCCGCTTTACACCGGGCAAATTGTTGTCCACTTTAACCCCGACATCTACGACTTCAACTTCCACTTCGCCCTGGCGGCCAAAAACGTTAATTGCCGCCCCGCCGCCGGTGAAGTTGGCTACCATCTGGGCGGTTACTTCCGATGGGTAAGCGCTGATTCCTTCTTCTGTTACCCCGTGGTCGGCAGCCATTACTACAACCCTCTTGCGTGCCCCTACCGGAAAAAAGTCACCGTTAATTCCAGCCAGTTGAACAGCCAGGTCTTCCATTCTCCCCAGGCTGCCCTGCGGTTTAGTTAAAATATCCATGCGCGCCCTGGCTTTTTCCATTGCCGCTTCATCAAGCGGGCTAATGCTGCCAATAATATTCTGCAGTTCCTGCTCCATTTGTTGCTGTTCTTCCATCATGAAAACTCCCTTCTATTTCGTAGAATTATACGCATGAGTTGAGCTCTTCCGGGCCAGTTAAATATAATAAGCCACGGGGACAGTTCCATCGTCTTCCCTTCGGCCTACGCTGCGCTTCGGGACGCTCGAACCGTCCCCATGGCGCCGCTCAACTTTTAATCTTTCGCTGTAGTATTACTCATCCGGGCATCTTTACAGCTAATAACCCCGCACTATCCTGTAAACCTGCTCCAAGTCCAGGTTTCTGCGGACCGTATCTGCCAAAAAATCATATTCTTTTTCCTTAAAATCGCGGTAGTTCGCATACTGAGGCCCCTTCTTCTCCGGCAGTCCCCGGCGGCGGCGCAGGACATTAAGAAGCTGCCTGGTCCAGGCCAGGTTATCAAAAATACCGTGCAGGTAAGTACCAAATACATTGCCCTTTTCATTGACCGCCCCTTCCCAGCGGCCGGCAGTTTTAACATAGACGGGGTGGTTAATAGAACGGTAGCTGGTTTGCCCCATGTGGATTTCATATCCTTTTAAAGGCTGTTCGGATCCCATCCCGGCAAAAAAGCCTTGATCGCTGTAGCGCCAGGCGGCTTCAACCTGCCGGGTAAATTTTTCTTTTTCCATCACCGTTTCCATATCCAGGAATCCAACCCCCTGCACTTCCGGGTACTTACTTTCCACCCTGCCGGGATCTAATATGCGCATGCCGAGCATCTGAAATCCTCCGCAGATACCCATCAACAGCCCCTCTTTTTCGACATAATCCTTCAAGGAATCATCCCAGCCAACTTCGCGTAAATACAGTAGATCTTCGATCGTATTTTTAGATCCGGGAATGATCAAAAGGTCTGCATCATCCAGCTCTTCCGGTTTCCTGATATAGGAAAGGTTGACGTCATCATCTAGCTCAAGGGGGTTGAAGTCAGTAAAATTGGAAATACGCGGTAGAAGTAAAACCCTGACCTTTAGACCACGGCTGCCGGAGCGGGCTTTAAAACGATCTGTGACGCTGTCCTCGTCATCCAGGTTTATACTCATAAAAGGAACCACGCCGAGGACCGGCTTATCGATCAGCTCTTCCAGCTGCTTCAATCCCGGCCGCAGCACCTCCAGGTCCCCGCGGAACTTGTTGATGATTACCCCCTTGAGCAGCTCCCGTTCTTCAGGCTGCAGTAAGGACACCGTCCCGTACAGGGAAGCAAACACACCGCCCCGGTCGATATCGCCGGCCAGCAGCACGGGGGATTGCAGGCGCAGGGCCAAACCCATGTTAACCAGGTCTTTCTCCCTTAAGTTAATTTCAGCAGGGCTTCCGGCCCCTTCTATGACGATTATGTCGTTTTCACGGGACAACTCGCCAAAAGCTTCGTCTATAACCGGGAGCAGGGTATCTTTCCACTGCATGTAATCCATGGCCGGCATGTTCTGTAAAGCTTTACCCATAACAATAACCTGGGAACCCTGATCGGAGGTGGGCTTCAGAAGGACCGGGTTCATGTTGACGTGAGGTTCAATTCCTGCCGCTTCAGCCTGCATCACCTGGGCTCTTCCCATTTCCAGGCCCTCGGCGGTCACGTAAGAATTCAGGGCCATATTTTGCGCTTTAAATGGAGCGGCGCTGTAGCCATCCTGCTTAAAAATACGGCACAGGGCTGCACAAAGCAGGCTTTTTCCGGCTGAAGAAGCCGTCCCCTGCACCATGATCATACCCTTCATCAGCGCTCACCTCCAGAGTAATTGCCGGTATCTTGCTCATTTTCTCCACGCTCTTCGGTGTTCCCGGCCCGGAATTTTTTAATGTATGCAGCCATTTCTTCGAGCAGCCTTTTATTATCAGGGCGTTTTAAAACTGCTACCCGGAAATAGGCGCGGTTCAGGCCTTTAAAATTATCAGCCCGCCTGATCAGTACTCCCCTTTTGGCCAGGTGCTCCTGGCAGTGGGCAACATCAAAACCAGGTTCTACGGCCTGCACCAGGAGGTAGTTGGCCGCTCCTTCAAAAACCCGGAGGCCGCCCGTTTCTTCAAACCCTTCTGTAATAAAACGGCGCTCAGTTTCAATTAACTGCAAAGCCTCTTCCAGGTAATCTTGCCGTGCCAGGCAGTACAGTCCGGCTTTCTGGGCCAGGAAGTTAACCCGCCAGGGGTCACCCCAGCGGGTCAGCTCTAAAATGTCTGTTTCAGGCCCGATCAGGCATCCCAAACGCAGGCCGGGCAGGGCCCAGAGTTTAGTCAAGGACAGGGCGATAAAAAGGTTGCTGTAAAGATTGTGGCGCAGACTCTCTTCCGGCTGCCCGGTAAGCGGGATAAAGCTTTCATCAACCATCACCAGCGCCCCTTTTTCTCCCGCAACCCTGACCAGCTCGAGCAAATCCTTCCCATCATATAACATCCCGGTCGGATTGGAGGGGTTGCAGAACACCACCAGATCCCCTTGCTCAATTCTGGTGCTCAGAATGTGGGGGTCGAACTTTTCTCCAGGCGGCAAGGAAAAATACTCTACCCGGGCTCCGGCCAGGCGGGCCGCCCTTTCGTATTCAGAAAAAGTGGGAGCGGGTATTAACACGCTCCGGGGCCGTTTCCAGAGCAGCAGGAGATGGATCAGCTCGTTAGCCCCGTTTCCCATGATCAGCCTGTTTTCAGGAATCCCGAGGAACTTGGCAAGCTTTCCCCGTAATTCCCGGGCCTGCGGGGTCGGGTAATGCATAATTTCTGGCAGGACTTCACTCAAATATTCCAGCAGGCCCTCCGGGGGGCCCAGGGGATTAACATTGCTGCTAAAATCGATCAGACGCCCTCCGGCAGGACTCCACTGCTGCGCCGCACGGGCCAGGTCGCCTCCGTGGCCGCCGGTTTCATCATCAAAAAACCCGGGCAAAACCAATCACCGCCTTTGCTGTCAGGCCTGCGGGTGCCGCAGTCTGCAGGACCAGGTAATAACCGACCAAAAAAAACAGCTCTCCCAGTTCACTTGAAGCACCCATGATATCGCCGGTTAGCCCTCCCAGCCTGAAGGCGGCGTACAGGGCCAGGGCATGAACCCCGGCCAGGGCCAACAAGCAACCCCCCAGGATGGGTAAAGCCAGGCCAGGCTGCCACCAGGAAAAAAGTCCAACCACTACGAGAGCCCCGGCAGAAGCTTTTAACAGTTGGGGCCAGCGCAATTCTTTAAGGAATAGATCACCCAGGCCGCGGCTGCGGGCCGGAGCAAACCAGGTCCCGGCATAAACTATGGCCCACCGCCCGGCAAGAGGCATAAAGGCCAGGGCTGCAGGCATGAACAAGCTGGTTTCCAGGCCCACCAGCAGGGAATACTTAAGCAGGTAAACAAATATGATGGCGGCCGCACCCATTACCCCGATGGCGCTATCTTCCATGGCCTTAAAAGCTTTCTCCCGGCCGGTGGTGCCGATGAGCCCATCGGCGGTATCGGCCAGGCCGTCAAAATGAAGGCCCCGGGTCAGGAAAAAACTCAAGATCAGGGCGGTTACCGCTACCGGTTCCGGGGGAAATACAAAGCCAAGCAGCCAGGCTGCTCCTGCCAGGAACAAACCGAGGGTAATACCGGCCAGGGGAAAGCAGGCCGCCGCATTCGTCAGTTCCCGGCCACCGGGGCCAAACTGGACGTGGGGGAGTGGAATAATGGTCAAAAAGGATAGCGCACGCAAGTAGCTTTTCAAAAAATAATGACCTCCCCGCCGTGGAGCAAATAATAAATAAACAGAAATAAAGCAAAAGCAATAATTGAAACCCGCCTGAACAGGGCCAGGCCCCGTTCGATATCTCCCGGTGCAGGGTCCTTACCCAAAGGGTTAATAATAGGCTGTTTTTTCAAGCTGCCGTGATAATAATCAGGACCGCCAAATTTAACCCCGAGCACGCCCGCCGCCGCAGCCTCGGGCCAGGCGCTGTTGGGGCTGCTGTGTTTGCCGCGATCGCTGATAAGCACCCGGATCCCTTTTCCCGGCGATTTTTCGGGAATACCGCCCAAAAGCAGCAGGGCTGCAGCCAGGCGCGAAGGCAGATAACTCAGAACATCATCCACTTTGGCTGAAAAATAGCCCAGGTCTTTATATTCTTTGCTCCTGTAACCGAGCATGGAGTCGAGGGTATTAACCACCTTGTAAAGAACCGCCAGGGGCGCACCGCCGAGCGCTGCATAGAACAGCGGCGCCACCAGGCCGTCCGCGCTGTTTTCAAAAAGGCTCTCCAGGGTCGCACGGGAAACCCCGCTCTCGTTCAGTCTGCCTGTATCCCGGCTCACCAGCATGGCCACCCCGGATCTCGCCCGGTTAAGGTTCCCAAGGGCTAGCTCCCGGCCAACCCTCTCTACATGCCGGCGCAAATCGCCACCGGCCAGCACAGAGAAAAATATATACGATTCAAGGATCCAGCCGGTTAGATAGTGGACCCGGTAAGCGCCCTCGAGCAAGAATATAACCAGCGCCAGCGATCCACCGGCCGCAATGATTACGATCAAGGCCCCGGCTATCTTAAGGCCGGCCGGTGTAACAAAAACCCGCCGGGCCAACTTTTCCAATCCGGTGATTAGTGCACCCAAACAGCGAACCGGGTGAGGTAAACTGGGTGGATCGCCAACCAGGCAATCGAGCAAGTAGGCCACTATAAATGCCGCTATGCTTAAAGCAAACCGTTCCACCTATTTAAACCTCTGGGGAATACCGCAGACTACCAGCCATACCTGGTCGGCAGCTTCAGCCATGGCCTGGTTGGCCCGTCCGGAATAATCCCGGAAAACCCGGCCCAGGGGGTAGTTGGGCACCACTCCCATTCCCACTTCGTTGGTTACCACGATCACATCGGCAGGGCATTCTGCCGCTGCCCGGGCCAGGCCCTGGATATATTCAAGGGTCCGCCGGCCGGCCGTTTCCAGCAGGTTTTCATCGGCGAAGATATCTTCACCCTGCCTCACTGCACCTTCCCGGTCCAGGTCCGCCAATATCAAGTTGCTCACCAGCAGGGTCAGGCAGTCAAGGAGTACTATTTCCCCCGGGGCCGCTTCCCTTTC
>PUKV01000232.1 GCA_003550645.1 Syntrophomonadaceae bacterium
ACATTGTCCCGGGCTACGGCATTGCTAACCACTACCTCTACTTCGTTTTCTCCTGCTTCTTGCAGCGCCTGCCGGGCCAACAGTACCGGCTCGGGGCAGGATAATCCGCGGCAATCTACTAATTCAGGCATCTTCAAGCCTCCCATAACATTTATATTTTACAGCATTTATAAGCTTAGTCAAACCAGGCGGGACAAAACTATGAAGCCTTGCTATGTTTTTTTCTCCCGGCTGAAGCGAGCATTTTAATATTGCCTGCGCCAATAATGAATAATAAAGCTAAAGAAATAATCACTATCCATTGACCGGCCGGGGAAACACCGGCCGGACTTCCGGCCAGGCCGAAATTATGCATGAATGCTGCGCCGCCGGCCATACCGAATACGGTAATCAGGGCATCGCTCTGGCCTTCACCGGATAGGATTAACTGGCGCATCGGGCACCCGCCGGCCAGGACTGCGGCCAGTCCGACTACGGTCATGCCCAGGAAGTTCCAGGTATGATCAACATGGGCTACCGGTTGTTCGGGAAAGCCGGGTAAGAATTGCCCGGTAAGCAAGTTCCCGGCCAGGGCTATAACAAAAATTGCTGCGAACCCAAGGAAAAGGTGGTAATCTTTAAATAAGATCAAGTCCCTGATGGCCCCCATGGTGCACAGGCGGGTTCTCTGGGCTAAAACCCCGACCAGAAGGCCTGCTCCGAGGGTTAAAGCTAGTGGGGCAGCCATGGAGCCGGGCCCTTCTTCGCTGAAGAAGATAAAAGCAGGGGCTATTACCAGCAGGATTAACAGCACCAGGGCTATAAACGGTGCGGCAAAACCGCCAACCGGCGCCTGGTCCTGGCTGCGGCCCAGGGTGTATCCCCTTCTGAGGAATAAGGTTCCCAACCAGACTCCGACCACATAGCCAGGTAGAGCAACCAGGGCATTCCAGTCCCCACCGGCCAGCCGTAAGACCATGCGCAGGGGGCAGCCAAGGAAAATCAGGGCGCCGGCCATCATCAGCATACCGAGGATGAATCGAAGCACCGGGCTTGACCCACCGGTTGATTTGAATTCCTTTACGTACATTGCCGTTACAAAAGCTCCTAAAACCAGTCCCATAATTTCGGGTCTTAAAAACTGAACTACTCCAGCCCTGTGCAGGCCAAGCCCTCCGGCAATATCGCGGATAAAACAGGCGATGCAGAATCCCATATTGGCCGGGTTGCCTGATAGGACAAGAATAACTGCCAGCAAACCGACTACGGCGCCGGCGATAATGATGAATAAACGGTCACGCATAACATACCTCCTGGATAAAAGTTTTATTAAGCCATAACTATTATATTAAAGTGGCCATATACCCGCTAAATACCGATTAGTAATATCCTGCCGGAGGCGTATTAAAGAATTGCATTTATGGACGGATTTAATTGTTGCCGGTATAATAGCCTTGATTGAGTGAAAATCTGATAACGGGGGAAAACTATGGATATCGAACAGATCAGGGCTTTTGTGAATGTGGCTTCTTTGCGGAGCTTTTCCGAGGCGGCTGAAAAAATGTTTATCAGCCAGCCTTCTGTCAGTGTCAGGATTAAAGCCCTCGAGGAAGAGCTGGGTGTTCTTTTATTAGATCGGTCAAAAGCCCGTGAACCGGTCCTGACCGAGGCCGGGCAAACTTTCTTGGACTATGCCTATTCAATAATAAACCTCCAGGAAGAATGCCGGGAAAAGCTTTCCGGCCAGCGGGAAGAAGCTACGGGAATGGTTTATATTGGAGCCAGCACCGTCCCCGGAATTTACCTGCTTCCGCAGCTGTTGTCGGATTTTAAAAAGAAGGCCGGTTCGATCGAGTTTAACGTAAATATCCTCGATACCAGCGCCGTCCTGGAAGGGGTTTTAAATTACAGCTACGACCTCGGGTTTGTCGGCCTGGTTAAAGAAGATGATCGCTTGACCTACACCAGTTTGGCAGATGACGAACTGGTCCTCTGTGCCCGGCCGGGCCTGGTTCCAAAGCCGGGTCATGAGGAGGGCGTCCCGGTCGAGATTATATTCAAATATCACCTGCTGATGCGCGAAAAAGGCTCTGCCACCCGCCAGCTGCTGGAAAAGAAGCTTTCTGAAACTGATTTCGATCTCGACAGTTTGCCGGGTGTAACTTATATCAATAACCTGGAAGGCATCAAGCAGGCAGTCAGGGAGGGGCTTGGTGTGGCGGTTATTTCAAAATTATCGGCCCGGGACCTGGTTACTGCAGGAGCAGCAGAGGTCTTTCCTATCCGTGATGTCGATCTAAAACGAAACCTCTACCTGGTTTACCACCGCTCAAGGGTGCTGGGTGGCGCAGCGATAAAATTAAGGGATTTTATCCTGGAACAGCACCGTGGTATGGCATAATCAGCTTAAGCTGCGGTTTTTTTAACTGCATATCTTTCATTTTTTACAAGATCAAATTATAATAGAACAAGCAGGTCGCAGATACCCTGCTTAATAAAAAACAAGGACAATGGTTATGTTTGAAACAAACGGGGGTCGCCTTAAGTACTGGATCAGGGCAGCCATGATCGGTGCCATATACGTTGTGCTAACATTAATCTTTGCCCCGATCAGTTACGGGATGATCCAGGTCCGGGTATCAGAGATGCTGATGGTTCTGCCTTACTTTACCGGCGCTGCCGTTCCGGGATTGTTTGTAGGCTGCATGATTGCCAATATTTTTGGCGGTCACGGGATGCTGGATATAGTTTTCGGCAGCCTGGCTACTTTAATATCAGCCTACCTGGTTACGAAAATAGATAATAAGTACCTGGTGCCCCTGCCCCCGGTAATAATCAATGCTTTAATTGTCGGGATGATCCTGTCTATAGTACTGGAAATGCCCTTTTACTTAACAGCAATCTGGGTCGGTGTTGGCCAGGTCATAGCCTGTTACGGCCTTGGCCTGCCCTTACTGCTGTTCCTCGATAAACGACGTTTTATTTTTAAGTAAATCTTATAATATAAATGACAGGTTATTTTAATGAAAGAAGGAGGGGTGCTGATGGCCGGTCATTCAAAATGGGCTAACACAAAGCACCGCAAAGCCCGGGCTGATGCTCAAAAGGGAAAAATATTTACCAAGCTGGCCCGTGAAATAACTGTCGCCGCCCGGGAGGGCGGAGATGACCTGGACGCCAACTTTACCCTCAGGCTGGCAGTCCAAAAAGCGCGCGAAAATAATATGCCCAATGACAACATCCAGCGCGCCATCCAGAGGGGGACCGGCAACCAGGAAGGATCGAGCTATGAACATGCCAGTTACGAAGGTTATGCCGTGGGGGGAGTAGCGATCCTGCTTGAAGCCATGACCGACAACCGCAACCGGACCGTTGCCGAAATCAGGCATATATTCTCCCGCTTTGGCGGAAGCCTGGGTGAATCAGGTTGTGTTGCCTGGATGTTTAACCGTAAGGGCTACATGACGGTTAATCAAAATGAACTCGAGATCGATGAAGATGATCTGATGATGGCGGCCCTGGATGCCGGCGCTGAAGATATTGATCTTGAAGGTGATGGCACTTTCAGTATCATTACATCACTGGAAAACTTTGAAGCTGTAAAAAAACACCTGCAGGATCAGGGTATTCCTATCGCTTCCTCTGAGGTGACCATGCTTCCTGTCAATACGATTGAGGTCACCGAGCCAGAGTCTGCAGATCGGATCTTAAAACTGATGGAAGCCCTTGACGATCATGACGATGTCCAGAATGTTTATGCTAACTTTGACATACCGGATGAGCTGCTTTTAAAGAGTTAAACTGGACATGGCTGCTGCTGTTTTTATGCACCGGGCTGCCCAGCCCAGCTTTGGAAGGCAGAGGTGAATAAATGCGGGTAATCGGAATCGACCCCGGGGTGGCGATAACCGGGTACGGGTTGATCGAAGAAAGCGGCGGTGATTACCGTTACATCGCTTCCGGATCTGTACGAACCCAGAAAGACCGGGACTCTGCCTCGAGGTTAATGGAGATTCACGATTGTATATATGACCTGGTGGCAGAGTATTCACCGCAGGCTCTGGCCGTGGAAAAGCTGTTTTTTAGTAAAAATGTCCGGACCGCTTTCCAGGTCGGCGAAGCAAGAGGTGTAATTATCCTGGCCGCTGCCAGGTGCAGCATTGATTTGTTTGAATACACCCCCCTGCAGGTAAAACAGGCCGTTGCCGGGTACGGCAAGGCGGAAAAGATGCAGGTCCAAAAAATGGTCCAGATGCTCCTCAAACTGCATACCCTGCCCAAATTAGATGATGAGGCAGATGCCCTGGCCGTGGCCCTTTGCCATTTGCAAAACCGCCGCTTCCAGGAAGCCCTAAAAGGAGGAAAGCCTTAGATGATTGATTATTTAACCGGCCGTCTTGCTGCAGTTTCTCCTGGAAAGGCGGTCCTGGAAATTGGCGGGGTAGGTTTTTCCATCGCCATGCCTCCTGCAGAAAA
>PUKV01000040.1 GCA_003550645.1 Syntrophomonadaceae bacterium
ACAATAAAATGCTTGAGAATATAGGTATTGATCATTAATAGTCTGTTGATATATTATGCAATATTCGTGCCATACCGGTAAAAGATCCAGGCAGCCCTTAGAGCCCATTATTGCTGAATAAAAAAACAGGCCCGTTCTATTCTACCCGGCACCTGTTTCTCATTATTATAATTACAAGGTCAAATAAAGCTTTAAAGCCTTATTATAAGAGGATTAACGAGGCCTTTATCAATATGATAATTATTATCATTTTAAGAAACATTTTCTTCTATTTTTTTTAGCTTTCTATACAGGGTAGCCCGGCTGATACCGAGGGCTGATGCAGCTTTTTCTTTGCCCCAGGTTGAATGGCCATATTTATCAAGGGCAGCTTTGATGGCCTTTTCTTCCAGGGATGATATATCTTCAATACCAACCTGTTCACTACTGCTGTAATGCCTGGCTATTCTTTCAGGCAGACTGTCTTTACTGATCTGATAATTCGATTCAATGTTTATAGCATACTCAATTGCATTTTCCAACTCACGGACGTTCCCCGGCCAGGGATAAGCCAGCAAAGCTTCACGGGCTTCTTCCTCGAACCCTTTAATTTTCTTGTTCAGGCGAACCGAATAGTAATCAAGGAAATGGTGCATTAAGAGAATTATGTCATCTTTACGATCTCTTAATCCGGGCAGGGTAAAAGGGATCACATTGATCCGGTAAAATAAATCTTCCCGGAATTTTCTTTCTTTAATCATCTCTTCAAGATCACTATTGGTGGCGGCAATAATCCTTACATCTACATCTCGAAAAGATACCCCCCCGATCCTGGCAATGCTTTTATTCTCAATGACATGCAGTAACTTCACCTGGAAATCCAGGGGCATATCACCAATCTCATCGAGGAATATTGTGCCCCCATCAGCCAGTTCAAATTTACCGGGCTTGCCTCCTTTGCGAGCGCCTGTAAATGCTCCCTCTTCATAGCCAAACAGTTCAGATTCAAGGAGGGTGGCAGGAATAGCGGCACAGCTCACCGATACAAAAGGATTTTTCCGGCGCGGGCTCTCCTCATGAATAGCCCGGGCAAAAATACTTTTCCCGGTCCCTGTTTCACCACGGATCAGCACTGTAGAATCGGTGGCGGCAATCATTTTCATTTTTTCCTTGATCTCGTTAATTTCAGTGCTGGCACCAATAATCCCGGAGAAAGTACATTTTTTATTTCCTTTCATAATCCGGTTAGCCATTTCTTCTACTTCCTCTTTTTTGCGGAATGTAAGAACGGCTCCTGAAACCCGACCATCTTCATACATGGGAGTAATATTATAAAACAAATAAAGAGTTTTATGGTCCGGCCCACTATAACTGAGTTCATTAACATAATATAACTCGCTATCTGAATTCTCGTGCTCATTGATAGCATCTTCAACTACAAAGTCGGGGAAAAGCTCATTGATATGATTGCTATTAACCCTGATTTGATCAAGTTGCAACATCTCTTCCGCAGCCCGGTTCACACTGGTTATGATTCCCTGGTTGTTAATAGCTATAACCCCTTCATAAATTGAGTTAATGACATCTTTGAACTGGTTCATCAAAGTAGTGATTTTAGATTCCATTCTTTTTGCGTTGATCGATATCAGGATCAGATTAGACAACTTGCTGAGAAAATCTTGCATTTTTTCATAATGATTAAGCAGCTTGCGGCGGTGCTGCTCGGTTAAGGCCAGCAAAGAAATGGTACCTATTTTATTATCTTCATATATAATGGGGCGCATCACGAAGGCCAGCACATCGCATCTTTCCGAATACTCACATTCTGCACAGCAAACGGCATGGGCAGTATTTTCAACAAAAATGGACTCGTCGCTGCTGGAGGACACCACTTTATGAGTCATGCACCCCTCATCATATACAGTCCCTACTTCTTTCTCGAAATAACCGCTGCCGGCAATGACCTCCAGATCACTGCTAAAAATGCCGATCTCAATTTCTACTACCCCCGCAAAAGCTCCCGCGACTTGCTGTAAAAAGCTTTGAATTCTCTTTAACTCCTTCAAAAGAGAGATACCACCCTTTCTACTTTAAGTCATCCGCTTTAGCCTAAATATAGATAATTTGATTGCCGCAGTGCTTAAGGAACTTCTCAAAGTCTTTAAAGGAAAGGTTTATGGTTGCAGTATTAACATTGGGATGGAAATTGACAGATTCTTGTTTCTGCAATGAGCGATCAAGTACCAGGGTAACCGCTTTCTTTTCATCATTAATAATTCCAAAAGGTGACACCGCTCCTGTTTCAAGTCCCAGGTGTTCCTGTAAGCGGCGCTCTGAAGCAAAGCTAAGCTTTCCGGCTGCCAGCTTGGCGGATAAATCCTTTAAGTCTGCAGATTTTGATTGTTCAAGCACTACCAGGAAATGACGGTTGCCTTTGTTATTTCTTAAGAATAAGTTCTTGGCATGAGCGCCCTTGATATCTTTCCAGTATTGCTGCGCTTCTTCCACCGTATAAACGGGGGGGTGCTCATACCGGGTGTATTCAATACCCAGTTCATCCAGGGCAGCATAGACTTTTTGTTCATTTTCTGTAACCATTTGGCAATCCCCTTTCAAATTACATTGTTTTGTAAGTATTAGAGTTGTGCAAATATGCACTGTATAACCCGGGAGACAAAAAACGAGGCCTGGCCCCTTTTATCAAAGTTTTCTAAATAACCCCTGACAATGGGGAAAAACTTACAGCAGTTAAGAATAAAGGTACATAAACCTTATCACGGTTCACTTTCGCTGTCAAATTAAGAATTTTGCTAGTTGCCAGCCATGTCAGCTAATTCGAGGGATTCAAGGTAGTATGACATTACTTCTACTTCATCGAGATTATACTTTTCAGCGGCTATGGAAAATGCTTTATCCCAGTAGCCCTGTTCGTAAAGCAGCACCAGTTCGAGTATATCTCTGAAAGGACCGGATTCCCCCATGAGAGCACTTTTTATATCTTCCACCAGAGGAAGTTCCTGCAAAATAACTTCCATAGGTTGATCCAGGAACGTATCAAGAAGAGAGAATAAACCGGTTAAAAAAAGGTCGGCGCTTCTTTTTTCCATCCCGGTCACCGGCGCCATTAATTCACAAAACTTACCCCTGGAAACTGCTGTGACAATCAGCTCATCGGGTTTGTCATAACCAACATTGCGTAAAGCAACCAGGGAAGCCCACTTAGTCATTTCTTTCTGGCCCAGCAAAGCCATGGCCTGGCGTATGGAGTGGATTGGGAAACGAACCGGAAAAGCAATGGAATTAATAAAACGCAGCAGTTTATATGAGAGAGCGGGATCCTGCTTGATTAAATATTCCACCTGGTCAAAGTCCATTTCCGGTTTGTTTATTTCCTGCAATAACCGCAAATTTTGCAGCTTAGTGCTTGGAATCTCTTTTCCTATAATAACTGCCGGCTCGCAGAAGAAAAAGCCCTGGAAAAAGTCATAACCATTTGTCATAGCATCCCCATATTCCTGTACAGTTTCCACCTTTTCCGCTATCAACTTTTTCTTGCTGCCCCGAAAATAGTTAACTATCTTTTCCCTTTGCTCTGGATTTGTTTCCTGGTAATCCACTTTAATAAAATCGACATAGTCGAGCAGATCAGCATACCTGGATTCATGATCGTAGTCATCCAGGACCAGCACATAACCTTTTTTATTAAGTTTTTTACAGGCTTTAGATACTTCAGCATCGGCTTCTGTTCCGCCGGTAATTTCTACAGCCACGTAATCCCTGGGGAGGAGAAAAGGAGTTTCATTGATTAACAACTGCCCGGTAAAATTAATAAAAGCTCTTTTCCTTCGGGTTAGTTTGTCCAGGCCCAGATCCAAAAAACTGTTGGCTATAACCTCTGAGGTAGCCAGGTTGCCGTTAAGTTCAGTATTGTAATTGTCCACACCCGATCGGTAAAGTAATTCATAAGCATAAACTTTCTGTCTCCTGTCAAAAATCGGCTGCCTGGCCACGTAAATATCCACTTAAAGAACCTCCTTTGTCAAAACGGACATACTATCACTACAGCTAAACTTATACCTTAAATTAGGGCTCGCCGAGCCACTTAGACAGTTCCTATCGTCTTTCCTCCGGCTTACGCTGCGCTTCGGGAATCTAGTCTTTTCCCCAAGACAACGCTTAAACCCTGCAAACCTCATATACAGTAACATTTCGTTAAGAACTCAGCAAATCCTTCGTATATCTGCATCCTGAATGTATCAGGAAAAGCTTACACCAGTTTCCCTGTTTTATCCGGTCTACTTTCCTTTCCTGGAATCAGCTTGTATGATGAAAGCGTATATTGCTGCTACTGCTTCATAAAGCTCCTGCGGCACTTCTTCCCCCAGGGGAAGGTTGCCGAGGACTTTAACTAAGGCTTGATCCTCAACCACAGGGACCTTGTTGTCCCTGGCCAGGTTAATAATCCTTTCGGCAAGCCAGCCTTTTCCACTGGCAGCAATACTGGGGGCCTGCCTGCTAGCAGGGTCATAGTGTAAGGCCACTGCCCTGCGAATTTGCTCAATTCTTTGCTGGCGTTTATCAACCATATTTCATTTCTCCCATATCAAGCCCTGGTATTAAGGGTATAGCCGCCCTGGGACAAAGCTTCAGAGGCAGCCAGCTGCAAATTACCGATACTCCAGTGCAGTGGCTTGCCTTTGTCTTCATTTATACTACCGGCTTCCTCTATTAAGCGTTCTGCTTCATGTTGAAGAGCTTCACCGGCCTCTTTTGACTCCACTACAAACCGGCAGTCCAACTTCTTTCCCCCTGGATAATAAAAGAAGCGAACCAGGACCAACCCAAAATGCTCAGTATCGATAAAAAGCTCCAACAATGGCTCTGACTCCAACTCTTCTGCCCGCTGCTGGTTACCCCGGGAATAAAAACGGAGCAAAGCCGGTGTCTGCCCATCCTGCTTCACACCACCTGGCATGATGCCGAGTAAAAAGGATTCAGAGGATTCTCCGCCGATGGCGGCGGAATTAAGATCTTTCCCACCGGGAAAGCGGGCCATTATCCTGTAATGGGAGCGGCCCTCTTTCATCCCTTTATATGATAATAACAATGTTTCACCGGGAGTTACTTCTGCATTTAAAACAGCTGTAAAGGTGCCCCCATCCCAGCGCAAAACAGCTGCTTCCCCCTTTAAAGCGGTTACTTTTGCCACCAGGGATTCGGGTATGTCAGCCCGGGTTTGAACTGTTTTACCGGAGGTAAGGCGGTTTATGACCGGATCCCGGAAAAGGGCATTTAAGATACTGCTGTCCACAAGCAGGCTCCTCTCTGCATTAATAAACTGTTATGCCCAAAGTATAAAGCATAGCTGAAACAACCTGGCAATGGTACTGGATCCTTTCTTCAATCTGCATCTGCTCGCAGGTCTCTATGATAATGCCTTCTGCTCCGGCCATAAGCGCTCCTTTTGCCGCGCTGCCCCTGGCGACTCCCCTGAGAAGGAGGAAATGTTTTTTTTCATTATATATTGACCTGTTTACTGCAGTAAGCAGTTCTTCAACTATATCTAAGGAATCAGCTTTCCTTGGATAGAGGAAAGTCTGGCCCAGGGCCCCGGGTATAAGGCGTTCACAATACTCTGCTTCGTGAAGATCAATTACCCAGGTCGGCTCGTATTCTATTATCAACTCCATAATAACCGCGCCCATTTCCTCGGCAGGGCCGCCATTAGAATCACCGGGGAAGACCCGGTTTAAATCCGGCTCCCCGGGAGCATTCCTGGTTCTTTTTTCGATTGCAGGAACATTGGCCCTGGGCAAGACCAGAAGAGTCCCCCTGTCTACAACCCAGCTTGCGATCTCATCTGCTGCCATGTACCCTGCCGGCTCATCACCGTGAATGCCTCCAATGACCATAACAGTCGGTCCTTCAACCGGGGAGGAGATTTTATATAAGATGGTCTCCCAGGAACTTCCTTCCATCAGGGCTATTTCAGACCGGGTGATCGTAATTTCCGGCTCCGAAACTGTTACCCGCTCGGAATGGACGCCGCTGAATCTACGCAGGGCATCAGGGCCGTCACCGGTAAGGGTTAAAAGCAGGACGGCGGCAGCAAGAAAGTACATAATTATAAATGACCTGCGTTTACCAAACATTTAAACCTCCGGGGCTGTTAAACCTGTTTTTTTAGCCTGATTAAGTGTTAACCGGTTTTTTTATATATTGAAGGAATCAACCTTTCCAGTTTAAAACGTTCAGGCTTATTAATAAATTCGGCACAACCGATAATAAAATAACCCCCCGGATGAATTAAACTGGAAACTTGTTCTACTATCCACTCCTGGACATCTACCTTGAAATAAATAAAAACATTGCGACATAATACCAGGTGCATTAAACTGATATTGCCATAAATTGAGCCGAGCAGGTTATGCTTCTTATAAGTAACCGCTTTTTTGTACTCAGCTGCCAGGTAATAATACCCATTTTGCTGGGTAAATGCTTTTTTTAGAATGTCCGGTGGTACCTTTTCGAGCTGGTTGGGTGCATATTTAGCTTCCCTGGCCATTTCGAGGGCTTTATCATCAATATCGCTGGCCATTATATCAGCACGCTGCAGGGCTGAATAGCGGTCAAGGATCAGGGCAATAGAGTAGGGTTCTTCCCCGTGCGAGCACCCCATACTCCAGACATTCAAGTGCTTAAAGCTGTTCAGCAGGTCAGGTATTGCCTTATCCTGGAGGTAATCATAAATTTTTGAATCCCGGAAAAAAACCGAAGTGTTAATGGTCAGGTAATTATAAAACTTATGCAGCAGATCATCATTCACTTTTAAATCATTAAAGAATGAACAAAGGCCTTCATAACCCTCACGATCTATCAGCTGGCCAATCCTTCTCTCCATCTGCCTGTCCTTGTACCTGCCTAAATCTAGGCCGGTTAACTGGTAAAACTCCTTTTTAAAGCGGATAAAATCCCAGTTTTCATTCAACTGAAGCCCTCTCCTTTCCACATGCAAGGCATATTGAAAATGATCAAACTAACGACAAAACATGCGAGCATAACGGTCAATCTCAACGGCCAACCTTTCTACAGAAGCCTGGACATCACACAACCCGTTTTTTATCAATGCTGCAGGCATACTGGGTATCAAAGCTGTTGAAGGATCCTGGACTATCACAACCGTATCGTTTTTCTTCTTTTTCAGGCTGGCAGTTCCAGCTGCACCGTCTTTACCCATTCCGGTCATGATCACTACAACAATCTTTTGTTCACAACCGGCAAGCGATTCCAGCATCACATCTATTGAAGGCCTGACAAAGTTAACCCTCGGACCGGAATCCAGGTAGACGGCATTTTTTTTGGCTGCCAGGTGATACCCCCCCGGTGCAACCAGGGCCTGCCCTTTTAATAAGGGATCTCCGTTTGCCGCCTCCTTGACTTTTAATGGAGAAAGCAGATCCAGGCGCTGGGCGAAAGAAAGGGTGAAGCCCGGAGGCATATGCTGGGAGAGCATAACCGCCGCCGGAAAATCGGGAGGCAGACCTTTGAAAACAGCTTCCAGCGCTTTAGGGCCCCCGGTTGAAGCTCCTATGGCAATAATTAAATCGGCAGTTTCACGACGGCCTGCATATGAGGCTGCCTGCTGTCCAGCTTTATAGGCCGCCGGCTTTTCAGCTGAAATCAAGTTGACCCTGGCCATGGAGGCAGCAATGATTTTCTGGGGTAAAACATTTTTGAGCTCTTCCACGGAATCATCCCTGGACACAGAAGCGCTCATCGATGGTTTGGAAATAAAGTCTACCGCCCCGGCATCAAGAGCTTTTAGCGTGCTTTCACTGCCCACCCTGGTATGACTGCTCAGCATGATGACCGGGAGAGGGGTTTCAGCCACAATGTGCCGCAAAGTTTGAATACCATCCATACGCGGCATCTCAAGATCCATGGTTACGACATCAGGCCGGCATTCTTTTATTTTTTTTAAAGCATCAACTCCATCTTTAGCCGTTGCCGCAACTTCCAGATCAGGATGATCACGGATAATATCGCCAATTATACGGCGCATAAAAGCCGAATCTTCAACCACCAGCACTCGCACTCTTTTCAACTCTTCATTGCTCCTTTACCTACTGTAGTTATAGTTACTTTACCCGTATCGACAAATAACCGCATCGTCCTGCCACAGTTTCCCCCAACATCTTCACTTTCGATTTTTACTTTTTCTTCTTTTAATATCGAGCGAACTGCTTCAATATTTTTTTGCCCTACATTGCCAGAATCGTTTTGAAAATTAAACAAGCTTGCGCCACCGGCAAGCTGGGCAATGATATTATTTTTTCTGGCTCCTGCGGCAAGCATTTTTTCAATTAAATGAGGTACAGCCGTATCGGCAAACTTGGCCGGGTTGACAGTATTGGCGCTGGGGCGCGAAAACTTGCTGCTGTCGTTAAGCAAGATATGGGCAAGCCCGCCTACTTTTGAATTCTGATCATATAAAGCAATGCCAATACAGGATCCCAGGCCAAAAGTGACCAGCACTCCCTCATTTTTAGCTACAGCCATATCGGCAATTTTCACATGGACTGTCTCCATTAAAAACCTCCGTGGTTAACAATGCGTCATCCAGTTCTGCTCGATAAATACTACCCTTCCAGCTTGGCCAGAGCTTCGGCGATCCGGTCAGGTTGAAATGGCTTCACAACAAAATCTTTAGCCCCGGCATTGAGGGCTTCGATAACCAGGCTTTTTTGCCCCATGGCGCTGACAACTACTACTGTAGCTGTGGGATCAAAACTCATAATTTCCTTAATAGCCGTTATCCCATCCATGTTAGGCATGGTAATGTCCATGGTTACGAGCGACGGTTTAAGCTCTTTATATAAATCGACCCCTTTTTGACCATCCTCGCCTTCACCCACTACCTCATAGCCATTTTTCTCAAGCATGCTTTTTAAAGTCATTCTCATAAAAGCGGTATCATCGACTACCAGCACTGTTTTACTCAATGTAATCCCTCCCTTCACTTAAAAGGCCGGCAACATCGATTATAAGTGTTACGCTGCCGTCGCCAAGTATTGTCGCCCCGGCGATACCCTTCAATCCCCTGATCAGCTCACCAAGGGATTTTATCATGATTTCCTGCTGGCCAATCAAGTCATCAACGATAAATCCAGCCCTGCGCCCGGCTGCTTCTACAATTACCACAGAATATTCATCCTCAGAAAGCCCGCCGTTTCCAAACCCCAGCAGGTCGCTCAGGGTATGTAGCGGAATCACTTCCCCTCTCAGGTTAACCACCGGATTACCGCGAATAGTTTTTATTTCCCGGCGATCCAGGTAAACGTTTTCCCGGATCACTTCTACCGGTATAGCATAAAGTTGATTAGATGATTTGACCAGCAGCGTGGTGATAATGGCCAGTGTAAGGGGCAAACGCATTTCAAAGCGGGTCATGACCCCAATTTCACTGGATACTTCCACCGTTCCATGCAGGGCTTCAATACTGTTTCTGACCGCATCCATGCCCACCCCCCGGCCGGAAACATCGGTCACCTGTTCCGATGTACTGAACCCGCTAAAAAAAATCAGGCCGACCAGGTCATCATCACTTAGCTGGCCAAATTCCTCTTCAGTGATTAGCCCCTTTTGGACGGCACTCCGCCCGACTTTTTTAGGATCGATCCCCCCGCCATCATCTTCTACAGTGATTACAACCTGGTTCCCTTCGTGACAGGCTTTCAAGTAGATTGCTCCTTCGGGCTTTTTGCCTTTCTTGACCCTGTCTTCAGGGGATTCAATTCCATGATCAAAAGCATTGCGCAGTAAATGAACCAGCGGATCCGATAGCCGGTTAATAATGGATCGGTCAAGCTCGGTTTCTTCCCCGCTGATATGAAGCTGCACTTTTTTCCCTTTCTCCCGGCATAAATCGCGGACCATCCTGGGAAAACGCCCGAAAACCTGCTCTATCGGGACCATCCGCAACTCCATGGCTGTACCCTGTAAATTAGTAATGGATCTTTTCAGCTGATCGATGGTAGTGTCCAGTTCCTCATTAAAACCGTGCCCAATTTCAGAAATCCTGGTTCTTGCCACCACCATTTCGCCTACCAGGTTTACCAGGTCATCCAGTTTCTGCGTTTCCACCCTGACCATTTTATCGACCGCCCTGGTCACCTGCCGGCCGGGCTCTTCTTCCAAAGAAACCTGACTTTCAGGTTTTTCTTCAACCTGCACCTGTTCCCCGGTTTGCTTCTGCAATCCGTCGCTTCCTGCTTCACCATCTGGATTGTCAGAGATTTTTTCCACATCCAGGCAGGATGGATTTCCTCTTTCCGGGCTTTCCTCAAGTTCGGCAGCCTTTTTCCCCGCAGTCTCTTCTTCCTGGCCAGCTGCTTCTCTGCCCGCTTCCTCCCAGGGCAATATTATCACTTTATCTACATCAGTAATTTGCAGTACTTTATCTTGAACTTCTTCGGAGTTATTGTTTTGTGGCACAAAAAGAACCTGGAAATCAAAGTCGAATTGCTCATCCTCCAGCTCCTGCTGAGTTGGAACCGAAGCTATAACTTCTCCGCATTCTTCCAGCGCTTTAAAAACCATGTAAATACGGACCGATTTCATTAAAACATCTTCTTTAAAAATTACATGGACCAGGCAGGGATGTTCCCCCCTTTCAAAGGCCTGACGCAGGATTTCTTGATCCATAACCCCGAGCTGGAATGAAGTCTTTGCCTGTTCTTCTTCATTTTGCTCCACTATAGCTTCTGTATCTTCACTATCGCGAGTTTTTTCCATTTCAGCCATTAATCTTTCCCATTTTCCCTGGTCTTCGGGACTGGACTCCTCCGGATGCTCCAGTGATTCCTGGAGCAGATCAACAGCTTCAAAAATCAGATCAATTACTGCAGGGCTGGGTTCCCGTTCGAAAGTCTTGAAGTCTTCCATGAAATTTTCCAGGCCGTGAGCTATGCTGGTTACATGCTGGTAACCCATTGTCCCGGCCATACCTTTCAAGCTGTGGACTGCCCGGAATGCTTCTTTAAGCTGTTCACTATCCCGGGGGTTTTCTTCCAGTTTAAGCAAGCACTGGTTCAAAACCTGCATGTATTCCCCGGCTTCGGCTTGAAAAAGCTCTGCATATTGTCTGACATCCATATCAATGACCTCCCTGCGGATAAACCGGTATTTTAAAGATCGTAGCTTTCTATTACATCTTCAAATTGTATTTCAGTTATTCTTATACCAAGCTGATCGTTGATCATCACCACCTCACCCCTGGCCAATAGCTTGTTGTTGGCCATCAATTCAACCGGATCATGCACATTGCAGTCCAGTTCGACTATTCCGCCTTTATCCAGTGCAAACAGTTTGCCCAGCGGCACCCTTGTAGTCCCCAGCACAACTTCAATATCCATCGGTATGTCTTTGACCAGTTCCAGCTTCTGCAGGTCTATTTCAGGCTCCGGGACTTTTTGCGCAGCAGTGGGCCTGGAAGCACTTTCTTGCTTACTTGCAGTAGTCTCAACGGTCGCTTCTTCCCGCCCGTCAACATATTCAACCTCCGGCAAAATTTCCTCCACACCGGGAGTTTGTTCCGGTCCTGGATCGGGGGCCGGGTCAGCTTGCCCGTGCAGGAGATCTCCGGCCATTATTTTTGCAAAATCTACCGGTATAACCTGGATCATAACGCTGTCAATAAGATCCTCCACCCGGATGGAGAACTCGACATGGACTACCTCATCGTTTATGTCGAGCCCATAGATTTGTGAACGTTCATTGGATAAATCGATTTGCTCCAGCTTTGGAGGGGTTATATCTATGGGGCGTTGAAACAGTTCCGACATTGACGTCGCCATCGATCCCATCATCTGGTTCATTGCTTCCTGGACGGCGCTGATTTCAATCTCGTTTAAAGGACCTTCTTTTCCTTCCGGCGATTCCCCCATCATCAGGGCGGCAATTATCAGGGCATCCTGCTCCTTGATGATCAGAACATTGCTTCCTTCCAGGCCGGAGGTATACTTCACTTCCACCATAAGACAGGGCAGGGGATACTCTTCCTGTATCTCCCGGACTTTACGTACATCCAGAGAAGGGGTAGTAATATCAACAACTTTGTTCAATAATGTAGAGAGGGCTGTTGCTGAAGCACCCAGTGATATGTTACCCACTTCTCCGATGGTATCTTTCTCCAATTCACTTAGTTGTGCTTTATAAGCCGGGGTTTCTTCAGTATTGATTATAACCGTCTCTACATCATTACCCAGCTCGTCTTCATGCTCTTGATTGGAACCGGGTTCAGAAACCGCCTCTGGCCCGGAGTCACCGTCCTCCGGTACAGAGGCTGTTTCTGGTTCGCCTGTCAAAAGCTGGGCAGCCATTTTTTTGGCAAACTCAAGGGGTATTACCTGGACCATTATACTGTCAATTATATCTTCCACTTTCATTGTAAACTGAACATGGACTACTTGATTGTTGGTATTAAAAGGCGGAACTTCAGGCTCTTCTTCAGAAAAATTTATCAGTTCAATCCTGGGTGTGGTTATTTCTATAGTCCTTTGAAATAGTTCCGACATCGAGGTGGCCATTGAACCCATCATCTGGTTCATTGCCTCCTGGACAGCGCTCAATTCAATCTCGTTTAAAGGCCCTTCCTTGCCTTCCGGTGATTCCCCCATCATCAAGGCGGCAATTATCAGGGCATCCTGCTCCTTGATCAGGAGCATATTGCTTCCTTCCAGGCCCGATATATACTCCACTTCGACCAGGAGGCAGGGTATGGGATACTTTCGGCTTATCTCGCTGCTCTCAAGCACTGCAAGGCGTGGTGTAGTTATATCAACCATTTTATCCAGAATGGTTGATAAGGCCGTAGCAGAAGCACCCAGGGATATATTCCCTACTTCGGCTATGGTGTCTTTTTCCAGTAAACTGAGCTCTTCCAAATTACCCCTCCTCAGCGCAGGTTTTCTATTCTCTCTTTAGGATGAATGATATTTTTTAAGCGTACACCAAAGGTTTCGCCAACCGTTATCACTTCGCCCTCAGCAAACGACTTGCCGTTAACAACCAGCTCAACCGGGTCGTCAATCAATTTATCCAGTTCGATTACCGTGCCAACAGTAAGGTTTAAGAGTTGACCAATTGTTTTCCGGGCCTCGCCGAGGCGCACGGAAACTTCAAGTGGAAAATCCAGCACCAGCTTAAGTTTTAAGTCCATTTTCAGCTCTTCTTCACGACTTGAATCTTCGTTTAAAAGAGCATTCATTTCTTCTTCGGATAAGATGTTTCGGCTATCCATAGTTATCACTCGCTTTGTCTTTTTCTTCAGTTACCCGTTCCACTATTTTTACGGCCAGCCGTTTACCCCTGGTCCCGGGTTGGACTTTAAAAAGTGGTTTATCTTCCACCAGCATTTCCAAATGTTCTCCACTCTGCCTCTTCAGGGGCAGCACATCCCCTTCCTGGAGCTGTAAAAAATCATCAAGGGTAATTCTTGCCTTACCCAGCACCGCTTTTACTTCCGCTTCCGGGGCCTGCAGACATCTATCGATGTCCCCGGGTTTATTTTGGGAAGCCGACTGCTGGAACTGGTTGAACCAGTGCTGGGCAGTCAGGCTGGATAAGACATGCTCAAGACCCATGAACGGAAAACAGAGATTAATAAAACCCTGGACATTCTGAACACTGGCGGAAAAAGTAACCAGGGCTACTGTTTCACTGGAAGCAATAACCTGGTTAAACTGGGGGTTGGTGTCCATGCTTTCAATCTGGGGGTCAAGCTGAACAATGCCTTTCCAGGCATAACTAAGGTTATCCAGGAACTTTTCATTGATCTGTCTCATAACAGATATTTCTATCTCGGTCAACTCCCTGATTTTCCCGGGCTGCCTGCCTTCACCCCCGAACAGGAGGTCGATGATGGTAAATACAAAATTGGGGTTAGTTTCCAGCATAGCCACGCCCATGTCTTTCGACATGTTAAATATCGTCATCAGAGTGGGGACAGGAAGTGAAAAAACGAACTCTTCATATGATACCTGGGCTACGGAAACCACCTGCAGTTTAACCGGGACTCTTAAAAAAGATGTCAAAAAGTTACCCATGATCCGGGCATAATTCTCATGGATAATCTGGAGGGTCCTGATCTGTTCCTTCGAAAATTTGGTCGGCCTCCGAAAATCATAAGAACTATATTCCTCGGTAACTTCATCGGTTTCTTCCTCTAAGTTACCACTGGATATGGCATTGATCAGGGAATCAATTTCAGATTGGGTCAATGCGTCTTTTGACAATTTTTCACCTCCCCACAATCATACTGGCCCAAATAAATCCTAACCTCTTACCAGCAGGGTAAGCGCCTTAAGTTCATCTGCCGTTATCATGCTCCTGGTATTGCCCTGGAGCGCTCGCTGGCTGGCGATCAGGTGAACCATTTCCATGGCCAGGTCAACATTGGAGCCTTCCAAATGGTACTGGCGCAATGTACCTAAACCATTTGTCCCCGGCAGCCCCTGTTCGGGTTCTCCGGAGGCTTCAGTAACTTCAAAAAGGCCGGCACTGTCCTTGGATAACCCTCCCCGGTTGACAAATGTATATAATTCAATTTCTCCCAGTTCTACCATTACTCCTGCTTCATTTTCCCCGCTTACCTGCCCGTTGGGGCCGACAATTACGGTATTGATCATAATGCCGTCCAGGTCAAAATCAACGTCCAGATGTTCTCCACGATCGGTTACGATATTTCCACCTTCATCTACGTAAAATGCCCCCCGGCGGGTATAAGCCTCGGTGCCGTCCTCCCTGATAATCCTGAAAAACCCATCACCTTCAATCGCCAGGTCCAGTGAACGTTCCGTCTGCTGAAGCGGTCCCTGGTCAAAAAAGCGGGTTACCGGGTACATATGGGTTCCCTTTCCTCTTATTGGAGCCAGTCCTCCAGGCAGAGGATCAACAGCATACCTTTTATCCTGCAAATCGGAATAGAGCAGTTCAGTAAACGAGACTTCCGACTTTTTATAGCCATGAGTATTGACATTGGCCAGGTTATCGGCAATTTGCTGCAGCGACCGCTGATAAGCGGCGATACCGGAATAAGCATTGAAAAATGATCGTCCCATTAGATCTCACCTCTCTCATTATCGGCAATAATAAATCAGACTGAAGATCCAACCTCATTGGCAGCTTTGTCCAGCAGTTGATCGTAAGTGATCATGATTTTCTGGGCCGCCTCGTAGGTGCGCCTTACCTTCATTAACTGGGCCATTTCCCGGGGCAAGTTGGCATTCGATCCTTCCAAAAAGCCGGATATTAATTCAAAATCTTCCTCGTCTTCTGCGGCATCGGTAGCGAAATAGTTGTTGCCGACTTTTTCCATCCCGGCATCGGGGCCAAAAGCGGCAATATCCAGCTGGCCGGCATCCTGTGTTTCACCATTTTCATCTAGATAGTATAAAGTGCCATCCCGCCTGGTGTATACTTCATCAGTAGGGACATTGATCGGACCCCCTACCCCCTGCACAGGATATCCATCAGCTGTAACCAGGGTCCCATCCGCATCGAGCATAAAGCGGCCATTCCTGGTATACAAGATCCCTTCTTCCCCCTCTACCTGGAAAAAGCCGTTTCCGACGATGGCAAAGTCCAGGTGGCGCTCGGTGACCTCCAGAGGGCCCTGGGCAAATGATGTTACCGTTTCCTGGGTAGCTACATTATGGGCTTTAGAACCCAGGGGGTGCAGGGCTCCAACCCGGCCGGCATCTTTTTCCGGGCGAAGTTCATAAATCATCCATTCGGCAAAACTGGTTTCCACTCCCTGGTCCCTTTTAAATCCGGCACTCCTGAGGTTGGCCAGGTTATTACTTATCACCTGCAGCTGGGCCTGCTGAACCAGCATGGCTCCTTCGGAAAGGTATAATCCGCGCATATACTTTAACTCCTCTCTTTAAACTCATCCTCACCTGGCCGTTTTTTTGATCAACCGCCCGGTTATATTTTCCTGCATGGAAATGATCAACTCAATTTCACCTTTGCCCAACCGGGTCCGGGAAGCGATTTCCGCTACCTGGCACCCTTCATTCCACAGCTGTAAAACCTGGTTTCGATCGATAGCCCGTTCAGGCGAACGAATCTGCCTGACCACGTTACTTAATTGCCGATCCTTTTTTTTGGTCGGATCAGGCTCAGGATTGGGGCCTTCTTTTTCTTCAGCAACCGGCTTCAATTTCTCAATTCCTTCCACTTCCGGCTTTTCCAGTTCAGCAACTTTCTTTTCCATTAACTCCAGCCGCTTTTTTAATACTGTCAGGCTGCCCAGTTGACCGTTGGCGGCAAGTTCTTTGTGCATCAGCTTTTGGAACACCGGCACATCGCTAAACTGGCGCTGCCAGAACCAGCTTACAGCTACACCCAGTAAAAATCCAATTATTAAGTAACCCATGCAGCACCTCCCCGGTGGCAACATATATCCTGCTTGTTCATTAAATACCACCTGTCTCCGGATCAGCCAGGATCTCACGCAGCCTTTCTACAGCCCGGGCATGCAGCTGGGAAATCCTGGCCGCTGATACCTTCATCAATTCGGCAATCTCCTTTTTGGTCAACTCCTCGTAATAGAACAGCGAAAGCATCAATCTTTCCCTGGATGGCAGCTTATCCAGGGCTGCAGCCAGCCTCTCAATCTGTTCTTTATCGGTTAAAACTTCCTCGGGGGTTTGCTCTGGAGATGCAATTACCCCTTCCAGCTTAAGGCTTTCTTCCCCATCAGAGGAAAGAATTACTTTTTCCAGGGAAACAACAGTCATCAGGTTATAATTTGCCCAGACCTGTTCAACCGTTGAAGGAGACCAGCCAAGTGCTGAAGCAACTTCTTCCCGTTCAGGCTCCCGGTTCAAGGCCTGCCGCAGTTTTTCTTCAGCCTCATGCACCTGGCGAAACTGGTTAAAGAAAGACCTCGGTGCAGGGCTGCTTCTGCGTATTTCATCAATCATGGCCCCTTTGATCCGCCAGGTGGCGTAAGTGGAAAACTGAACTCCCCGGCTGCTCTCATACCTTTCCCAGGCTTCAATCAAGCCAATTATACCGCTGCCCACCAGGTCTTCCTCGTCCAGGGACGGAGGCAGGGCAATGCTGAGTTTTCCGGCAAGTTTTTTGATCAGGGGCATGTACCTGGTTATGGCCTCTTCCCTGCTGATACCTTGATCTTGCTCCTCGTAAATTTTTTTTGCATTACGCTGCAGCATGTTCACCCCTTTAGACCTCCCTTTCCAACTTGTTGCGCATTAATGTGAATAAATAACTGATGATCTGTTCCTGGATCTCTGGATCGATGTTCATAAAACTTACCCCGGCCCGGTACCTTTTCCAGCCCCCAATATTTAGGGGCGCCACCCTTACCACTTTTCCCTCCAGCAACAGTAATTGCTGTTTGCCTTTTTCACCGATATAGGTTGTAATCAGGAGCCGGTCATACCTGGCTAATGGTTCAAGGCTGACCATTCTCAACCCACCGCCCGACATATCCAGGGAAAAAGCCGGTTTAATGGGGGCCGCAGCTTCCAGCTCTTTCAGGTAATCCCTCATCCATATTGGATCTTCCCAGAAATCCTTGGACTGGAGCATGGTTTCCGGAAATATACCGTTAACCGGTTTTAATTCATCCCAGCGCCAGTAATGAAGATCCTGGTGGCAGGGGACCCGGACATGGCCGCGCCGCTGATGGCGATGGGCAGTATGAGGGCGCTTAACCAGATACCTGGTTACGGATCCCTCTTTTTTGGCTCCAACAACCCGGGAAGTAAAAAAGTAAACGGCGTCCTCTTTATTCAGGTAAAACTGCCAGCTGCTGTGGTCTGGCATCTCCAGGGTTTTTCCTCCTGAAAGAGGCTCACTGATCATCATCTCCTCTTTATCCAGGTCGAGAACTTTAGCCGTGTAATATTCTTGTTCCGGCTCATGGTAAACCTGAAGCCGATCCTCCACCCCCAGCTTTTTAAACATGTCCGCTGCAGTCCTCCTCTTCCAGTAAAAACTAATCATTGTTTTCTCAGCCGGTCTATAAAACCGGCAATTCCCCTTGTCGATGGCATTTCAGCTTCCCCATTTGCAGCTATACGCCAGGCAATTCTGCTCAAAGCTGTAGAGGCGGCACTATTGGGGTGGCTGATTACAAAAGGGCAAAAATTATGAACAGCACTGCTTACCACCGGATCATAGCGTACATCACCCAGGTAATTCAGCTCCATGGCAGGCAGGTAGTTTTCCACAACCCGGTGCAGTCCGTTGTATATTTTTTGCCCCTGGCTTACACCCCGGGTCAGGTTAACTACCACATGGCTTTTTTTCTTATAGCCCCTCTCAGAAATCACTTTCAGCATACTGTAAGCATCAGTGAGGGCTGTAGGCTCAGGGGTAGTGACCAGGATAAAATCATCCGCAGCGCCGACAAAGCTAACCACATTACGTGATATACCGGCCGAAGTATCTATTAATATAAAATCGCCCTCTTCTTCAAGTTCTCCGAACTGCTCCAGCAGGGTTGTCCTTTTAACCCGGTCCAGGTTGGCCAGGTCAAAAAGGCCGCTGCCCCCGGGAACAATTTTCAGGTCCAGCGGACCCTTGATTATGATCTCCTGCAAATTTTTCGATCCATTTACTACATCGGCCAGGTTATATTTGGGAACAGTGTTGATCATTACATCAATATTGGCCAGACCCAGGTCGGCATCAATAATAACCACCCGGCAGCCAATCCTGGTTAGCGCCAGGCCCAGGTTTACAACAAGGCTGGTTTTCCCTACACCACCCTTGCCGCTGGCCACAGTAAACACCCGTGCATGCCTGCCTGAATCCCGGAAACCCGGAAGGCTATTTTCCCTTTCCCTGGCCTGGAAGGTGGCTCTTAGTTTTTCTGCCTGGTCTGTCATAATCATCCTGTCCTCCATAATAAACCGGCTACATCAAGTTCGGAAGCAAGCTTTAAATCTTCCGGCACACGCTGGCCATCAGCAAGGTAAACCAGGGGCATCCTGGTATAATAAGAGCTGTTCATGACCGTACCGTAGGCATTGGTTTCATCAAGCTTGGTAACAACCAGCCGGTTATATTTCAACTTTTTAAAGCTTTCAGCAATGTAACTCACATCCTGCCTGCGCGTAGTAGCGCTGATAACCAGGTGGATATCGGCAGGCAAAAGCATGTCAATATAAGATACTAAATCTTCAAGCTGATCTTTATTGCCCGTTGAGCGCCCGGCAGTATCTACCAGGATCCTGTCGCATTCCTCCAGGCGCATCATCACTTTAAATAAATCCTGGGGCGCCATAACCACTTCAAGGGGCAGCTCCATGATTTCCGAATAAGCCCGCAGTTGATCAACAGCTCCAATCCTGTAATGATCGATGGTGATTAAACCAACCTTTTCATTATCCTGCAGTGACAGGCGGGCGGCCAGCTTGGCCAGGGTCGTGGTTTTTCCGACTCCCGTAGGTCCTATGAACACCTGGGTCCTGGAATTACAGCCGTTAGTGCAAATAATCTTGCCGGCTGCTTTTTCCTTAAGGATATCAGCCATTTTCGCATGGCTCATCCGGCCGGGACCGGCGGCATCGGATTCGGCTTCTACAAAGATTTCTTCCAGCAGGGCCGGATCAAGGTCATGGTGCTCGAGGTATGTCCGCCAGTAAGCGGAGCTTTTTTTCCTGGTAACTGTTTTTTCTTTTCCTTCATCCTGGTCATTTACAGTTGCCACCGCCGATAACTCCATGACCTTGCTTTTTAGGCTTTCCAGTTCTTCAGTTAAAACGGACATTTCTTTATCCTTCTCGATAAATCTTTGGAGCATAGCCCCGTTATTAAGCGATGCGTCTTTAGGTTTAGTATCCACGGCAGCAATAATTTCCATCTGCCTGGGAGTGAAGAATCCGCGTATTCCCCTACGCCTAACCCGGCGGCTGTGAAGAATTACCGCATCCCGGCCCAGGTCTTTTTTTACCCTGACCAGCCCTTCTTTCATGTCTGAGGCAAGATATTTCCTAATCTTCATTTTCCTTGATCACTCCCACTGCTTCTACTTTAACTTCCGGCAAAACCTCATTGATAGAAAGCACTGCCGGGGGCAGGTGAAATCGCTCCAACAAACGTTTGAGGGGCAAACGGACTGACGGCGAAGTTAATATGTTCGCGCTCAAACCTTTCTGGGTGAGGTTGTCTACTACCCGGCCAATCCCGTCAACCAGGTTCTGGGTAACCGTTGGATCCATAACCGGAAAGCTGCCCTGCTTGGTTGTTTGCACAGACTCGGCAATTTTCTTTTCAAGCTTCGGATCGATGGTAATCACCTGCATCCTGCCGTCACCACTTACATGCTGCGCGGTTATTGTCCGCCGTAAAGCCTGCCGGACCGCTTCAGTCAGGGTATCTATATCCCTGGTTGCCCGGCCCTGGTCGGCCAATTCTTCCAGGATTGTAACCATATCATGTAGAGGGACCTTTTCCCTGAGCAGGTTTTGCAAAACTTTTTGAATCTCACCAATAGACATAATATCGGAAGTCACTTCTTCAACAACAGCCTGGTTGGTTTCTTTCAATGATTCAAGCATTTCTTTAACAGCCTGGCGATCTAAAAGCTCATGGGCATGACTCTTAATCATTTCACTTAAATGGGTAATCAAGACCGTCGAAGCATCAACTACCGTACAACCCATGGCTTCAGCTCCCGGTTTAAGCTCTTCAGAAATCCAAACAGCCGGCAGGTTAAAAGTCGGCTCCTGGGTTTCTATACCGTCCAGGTCTTCAGGCAGCTCCCCTTCCGGGTTCAGGGCCAGGAACAGTCCCGGCCGGACCTGTCCGCGCGCTATCTCATTTCCTTTCAGCTTAAAGCGGTACTCAAACGGACCCAGCTGCAGGTTATCCCGCATCCGGATCGGCTGAATGATAATACCCAGTTCATTAACCGCCCTTTTGCGGGCAGCAGTAATCCTTTCCAGCAGGTTGCCACCCCGGGATTCATCCGTCAATTCCACCAGGTTATAGCCAATTTCAATTTCGAGCAGCTCCACCCTCAAAAGAGAGCGAAAATCTTCCGGTTCGGCCTGGATTTCCGCAGCCTCACTTTCCGCCACAGCCCTTTCATCCACCTCAACTTGCTTTTTATCCCTGAACAGGACATATGAAAGGACTCCACCTGCAGCAGCAAGCAGGAAAAATGGCAGGGGTGGCAGGCCGGGGACCAGGCCCAGAGAAAAGAGCAAAACTGAAGCCAGCATGATTACTTTTGGAAAAGCAACCAGCTGTGCGCTCATTTCCTCACCAAAAGAAGCTTCAGCAGTAGAGCGGGTGACCAGCATACCGGCCGAAGTAGAAATAAGCAGGGCCGGAATCTGGGCCACCAGGCCATCACCTACGGTAAGAATGGTGAAAACAGATGCCGCTTCTTCAACGGACATGCCCAGCTGCAGGGCACCGATGCCAAGTCCGCCCAGTATATTGATCAGCACGATAACTATCCCGGCAATCGCATCACCGCGGACAAACTTGCTGGCACCATCCATAGATCCATAGAAGTCCGCTTCTTTCTGCATCTCCTTACGTTTATTGCGAGCTGTTTCTTCATCAATCAGGCCGGCGTTGAAGTCGGCATCAATACTCATCTGCTTGCCGGGCAGGGCATCCAGGGTAAAGCGGGCCGCCACTTCGGCTACCCTCCCGGCACCGTTGGTGATTACTACAAACTGGACCACAGTGATAATGACAAATACAACCATTCCGACTACGTAATTGCCGGCGACCACAAATTGCCCGAAGGCCTGAATTACCGCCCCGGCATTGGCTTCTGAAAGGATCAACCGGGTGGATGAAATATTCAGAGCCAGGCGGAACAGGGTGGCCGTCAGTAAAACCGATGGAAAAATATTCAACTCCCTGGTATCACTGGAAAAAAGGGTAACCAGGAGCACTACCAGGGCAAAGGCGATGTTGAGAGTAAGCAAAATATCCAGCATCCAGGGCGATATGGGAATGATAATAATTACTACCATGGCGATAAAAGCGGCAGCAGCCACAACATCAGAATTGCCCCGGAATAACCTGGCTAAAGAGTTGAAAGATATTTGATTTTGATTGGTTGCCGCCATATTTTTTCAGACCTCTCTGTCTACATTGTCTTTTAAATTATGCTTCTCTTTTCCCGCATCCTGTATACCATTGCCATAATCTCTGCTACCGCCTGGTAAAGCTCAAAAGGAATTTCTTCCCCGATCTCGGTCTCTTTCCAGAGCATTTGCGCAACCGGAGGGTTTTCTATGATAGCAACATCATTCTCTACTGCAATCTCCCTGATTTTACGGGCTAAAACTTCCACTCCCTTGGCCACGACCCGCGGAGCAGAATCCACTCCTTCCCGGTAAACCAGGGCAATCGCTATTTCAGTTGGGTTGGTAATCACCACATCAGCGCCAGGGACATCCTGCATCATCCTTTCCCGGTCCAGCTGGCGCTGTTTTTCTTTTAACTTGGCCCTAACCAGCGGGTCACCCTCGAGGTGCTTATGCTCGTCTTTTATCTCTTTACGGCTCATTTTAAGGCTGGTTTTGTATTCATACCGTTGAAATAAATAATCCATGAAAGCCAGGAAAAGGAACACCACTCCAACCAGGATCCCCAAAAGGGTCATCGTATTCCAAAACACCTGTAAGCTGACAGCTGCGCCCTGGTTGACCAGGAGCAATAATACATCCAAACGGCTCCTGACAAAGAAAAAGGCTACAGAGCTAATGATCACTATTTTTAAAATCGCTTTAACCATCTCAAACATGGCTTTCTTGGACACAATCTTTTTCAAACCTTCCAGGGGATTGAGCCGGTTTAACTGGGGCGCCATCTGCTGGGTCGAAGTTAAAAATCCGACCTGGACCAGGTTGGATGCAACCCCCAGGATCAAGGCTACAGCGAAAACCGGTGCCATAATGGTAAAGTAACGCATCACCGCTTCCCACATTACCGCCCCGGTATTGTTAAAAGTGAGGGGCAAAGCAAGCTGGTCACCAATAAATAGTTTTAGAACTTCTTCGATGCCCCTGAATGCTACGGCACTGAATATGAAAAAAAGAATCATCACACCAAGAATATTGATTGCCGAGTTAAGCTCCATGCTTTTAAAAACCTGCCCTTTACGGCGCGCTTCTCTCAATCGATGCGGCGTTGGTTCTTCGGTTTTATCTCCACTTTCCTGAAAGAAAAAGAGCAAGTTCTCACCACCCCTGCATAAACTGCATTAAAGATTGGGTAAAATCTCCGATCAGGCCTTCCCAAACAGTACCAAATACGGGTAAAAGCATGGCCAGAAGCAGCATGGAAAAAGTAATCTTCAAAGGCAAACCCAGGATGAATACATGAACCTGCGGCACTGTTTTTGCTATCAAGCCCAGGGCAATATCAAGGATCATAAGAATAATAATAATCGGGGCCACCAGCTTAAAAGCCAGGGCAAACATGTCCGCAAACAGCCTGATTACACCAGCCACTCCTGCCTGTTCCATGAAAGGGCCCTCAATGGGAATGATGATATAACTGTCGGCCAGGGCCTGCAGAAAATAGTGATGACCGTTCAGGGTCAGGAAAAATGCCAGGGCCAGCAGGTAGTAAAAATTGCCCATAAAGGTGACCTGGCTGCCAAACTGCGGATCAAATACACCCGAAAGCATGAGACCGGCTTTTAAATCGGCCATTTGACCGGCATTTAAAAAAATTGAAAACATCAGGGTCACCAGGTAGCCGAGAGCCAGCCCGGTTAAAACTTCTTTTCCCAGGAACAGAACCATTTCCAGGGGTCCCCTGAAATCAAGATCAGGCCTACCCTCCATGGATAAAAATATTAAAAGAGCGATAACCAGGGACAGCCAGATCCTGAGGACCATAGGTATCCCATGGTAGTTGAAAAAAGGAAAGAGGAATACAATACCCATCAGCCGGGCCCAGATGAATAAGTAAACCAACCAGTTTTCCAGTTCTAATGGAAAAAACTCTCCCAAGACAGTGCTCCCGTCCGCCGCCTGTTGTGATCTTTATAAGGCCGGCTTGAATAATATTTTTACCGCGCAAAAAAAGCTTCTGTTTCATTTCAGTCAATTAAACAACAGCATGATATAACTTGTGGACAAATGTTTTCCTTTCAATCAAAGCAATACCAGGCCTTCACTCCACAGCTGAATGGTAAACCGGACCACATTGCTGAAAACCCAGCCGCCAAATATCATTACCGCCAGTAAAACAGCAACAATTTTAGGCACAAAAGCCAGGGTTGGCTCCTGGATCTGGGTGGTGGCCTGGAGAATACTTACAGTCAGGCCGACCGCAAGCCCTGAGCCAATTATTGGAGCCACCATAAGTAAAATAATTACTATCGCCTGTTGAACAATATTTAACAAACCATCTGGCGTCATCAGCACAAACTCCTTTAATTAAAACTTTCCAGCAGTGAGCTTACCACCAGGTGCCAACCGTCGACCAGGATAAAAAGCAAAAGCTTAAACGGCATGGACACGATAACCGGTGGCAGCATAAACATACCCATCGACATCAAGGTACTGGCCACCACCATGTCAATAATCAAAAAAGGCACATAAAGCATAAATCCCATTTGAAAAGCTGTTTTCAACTCGCTGATCACAAATGCAGGCACCAGCACAAACAGGGGTACATCTTCCTGGGTTTCCGGGGCCTCAATATCAGCCATGTTGACAAATAGGGCCAGGTCTTTTTCCCTGGTATGATAAAACATGAATTCCTTCAACGGCTCCGCCCCAACTTCCAGCGCTGTTTCTTGCTCAATTTCACCGTCAAGGTAGGGCTGAACAGCGGTTTCATTAATAACACTGATAGTGGGCTGCATGACAAAAAAAGTTAGAAACAAGGCCAGGCCAATTAAAACCTGGTTGGGTGGAATCTGCTGGGTAGCCATGGCGTTACGTGTAAAAGAGAGCACTATGACGATCCTGGTGAAGGAGGTCATCAAAACTACAAAGGCCGGGGCCAGGGTAAGCAAAGCCATGACCAGCAGCAGCTGCAAAAATCCGACCAGGCTTTCGGGGTCTTCTTCTCCTTCTCCCCCGATTTGCAGTTCTACCTGGGGTATTTCCAGCGGCTGGGCATGCACTTCTGCCGGGCATATTAAGAGCAGCCCAACAGATAGTATTACCAGCACTATTAAACCTTTTTTTGCAGCCAGATCCATTAAACCATCCACTCAGCGCCCTTAACGAGTGCTGCCTTTCTTAAAATTATCCATTATTTTAGAAAACGGCGTTTTCAAATCAACGGTCCGGGAAGCAAGGTTATCTTCAACATACTGCAGGTCTTTCCAATCAAAGGTTTTAAGCAGGGTAACGCTTCCCTGCGCAGTCCCAACCAGGTAGATCTCTTTACCCACCTGGATCAGGCTGACAGAACTGTTGCTTTTATGATCCAGGGGCACCCGCTCCAAAACTTTCATATATCCACCGTTAATTCCCCTGTAAACAGAACGCAGTCCATAACGAATGGCCAGGTAAGCCAGCACCACGATTAAGATTAAAAAAAACATTGATTGCAGCAGTAATCCGTATCCACCCATATTTAACCCTCTTTTCCGGAGCCGGAATCATTTTCATTGTCTTCCTCACCAACAAGCTCGGTGATTCGAACCCCAAAACGATCATTAATTACTACTATCTCACCATGCGCAAAAGGCATTTCATTAACCAGGATAATTACCTTCTCATCAGCCACCCGGTTCAACTTGAGCACAGAGCCTTCTTCAAGGTTGATCAAATCACGTACTTTTAGCGTTACTTTTCCCAATTCTGCGCTAATATTAAGGTTCACCCCGTGGAACTCAGGGGCTATACCCCTTCTAAGCGATACCGGTCCGCTGTCTGACAGCGGTTGAAAAACCACCTTCTTAATCACCGGTTGACCTTGATCATCAAAATGATCATTCCCAGAAAAAGGTTTTTGCTCTTCCCAATAGCTGCTTGACATCAAAAAACTCCTTTACTTACTGAAAGATGAACTCTTTATAATAGATTGCTTTCACTTCACCCGATTCCAGGCGATCATTCAGCATTTCTATAAGCTCTGCTTCTAAGTCTTTCATGCCACCAGGCTCTTCAAGATCATCAATATATTTGCTGCGTAGAATCGAAATCATTTCAGATCGAAGCTCGGGTTCTCTTTCCTCTATTTCCCTGGTTAAACCCCTGTCATCATAAGCCAGATCGAAAGTAGTCCTCAAAAACCTTCTTGTCCCTGAATCAGCCAGGTTAACCTGGAACTCTGCCATTGAATAGCTGTAGCGCGGCAAAGCTTCCGCCTCTTCACCATCCACATGTCCCAAAAAAGGTATTTCGTCGCCCAGGAAGAAATATGCCGCTGCCCCACCTATAAGCAGGAGAGGAACAAAGATTAATAATATTTTTAACAAGGGGCGTTTCTTTTTCCCTTTGCCTTCATCTTGACCTGAACCAGGCTTTTTTTCTTCTTTATCCTTTACTGCCAATTGCAATCCACCTCCTGCAACTAGTAAGCTTCGCGGAAGCTGTCCGCATCATGTATGGATATAACAATGGTAACGCGGCGGTTTTTGGCTCTTCCCTCCGGAGTTTCATTCGATTCCAGGGGTTGGAATTCACCGTAACCGGTTGCTGTTAAGCTGTGGGGATCAAGCCCCTGTTCTTCTGCCAGGTAACGGGTTACCCTTACCGACCTGATTACAGACAGTTCCCAGTTAGTTGGAAATTCAGGAACATTCATCGGCAGGTTACAGGTATGCCCCTCAATGATTAGATTGCGGTCAAGGCGCCTGAATAATTCAGAAAACTTGTCCAGCATCTGCCGGGCTTCCGGGATCAAATCAGCTTTAGCCCTTTCGAAAAAAATATAGTCCGGCAGCTCCATAACCACTCCCCGTTCATCCAAACCCAGCTCCACTTCTCCTTCCAGGCCCATCTGATCAAGAAAAGCCTCCACTTCTTCCATAACTTCTTCGGCTTCGCGGACTTGTTCCATTAAAGCAGCTTCAGAAAATACACCCTCCTCGTGGCTCAGGGCTTCGCCTGTAGGTTCATAAGGATCAGGGGTTTGATCCATAATCCCTGTATCGCCCAGGAATGACGTCTGGATGGAAATAATCACGGTCTGGAATCGTTCAATATCTATTACCGAAATGGAATAAAGTAATATGAAAAAGGTCAATAACAGGGTAACCATGTCGGAATAAGTCGTCATCCAGTGCGGGCTTCCCTGCGGCCCCTGCCCTTTTTTACCGCGCTGCCGCCCGGTTGTTGTTCGGTTATGGTTTGCACTAGGCATCGATCAGCATATCCTCCTCTTCATCCGGGCTTTCCTTGCCTTTTTCCAGCAGTCTCTTTTCCTGCGGTGAAAAGTATGACTTAATCTGTTCTTGCAGCAAACGCGGGTTGATCCCGCTTTGCAGGGCCAGCAGGGCCTCAATGATGATTTCCTTCATTCGCACTTCTTCTTCGCTGTAAATAGCCAGCTTACCGGCTACAGGGTTAAAAACCAGGTTGGCCAATAGCACGCCATAAAATGTAGTAAGCAGGGCTACGGCCATGCCTGGCCCGATGGCACTGGGATCATCAAGTTCAGAAAGCATCATCACCAGGCCGATCAGGGTTCCAATCATGCCAAATGAGGGGGACATCGCTCCCCAGGTCCGGAACAGGTTTTGTCCCAGATCATGACGGTTCTCTAGTGAGGACAGCTCGGCATTCAAGATTTGGCGGATATTGTCCGGTTCAAAACCGTCGATCACCATCTGCAGACCATTGCGGAAAAATGGATCTTCGATTTCATCCAGTTCATCCTCCAGGACAAGCAAGCCTTCCCGCCGTGCTTTCTGGGCCAGGTTTAAAAACCGGGCGTGCAAATCGAGAATCGACTCATCTTTTTGTAAAAAAACTTTTTTTGTGACCTGGAAAACCGTTTTCATTTCATCAACGCGGAAATTAACCATCAACGCTCCCATGGAACCACCTATGGTAATCATCAACCCGGCCGGGTTCCAGAAAGCATTCAGGTCCCCATCCTGGACCATAATGCCTGATACAACCAGGCTGAAGCCAAGCAGGACCCCCACGACTGTCATAATGTCAAATTTCTTCATGGCTATGGCTACCTCTCCGCATTTTTAGCCCGGCAGGGCCGGCCTGGGTTATATAACGGGCCGGCCCAGCCGTTAAACTGGTTACCGTTTCATGTTCACTACTTCAGTAAGCACTTCATCGGATGTGGTCACTACCCGGGTATTGGCCTGAAAAGCGCGGCTGGTAGTAATCAACTCGGTAAACTCATAAGCTAGATCCGTATTTGAAAGCTCCAGGGCCGAGGACTGCAGGAGCCCCCTTCCTTCGGTACCGGGCGCTCCAACCTGGGCATCTCCTGAATTGATAGTTTCACTGAACAAATTGCCACCCTCTTTCTGCAGGCCCTCCGGGTTGGAAAAAGTAGCGATGGATAGCTGCCCAAATTCCTGATTCATCCCGTTGGTGTAGGTACCGGTTACTACTCCGGCCCGGTCAATATCAAAAGCAGCCAGAGCTCCGGCTTCATAACCGTCCTGCTCGCGAACCAGGAGGTTATTGGTTCCGGCCAGCTGGGTGGCAGCACTAAAATCGGGAGCTACATCAACCTGGGCCGCATCCCCGGGAGGATCAAAGACCAGGCTGGGTATAACTGAATTATCTTCATCAAATCCCCCGTTTTCATCAAAAACAAGGGTTCCCGTGTCTCCGTCCAAAACATCAATGATGTTTCCATCAGCATCGGAAACCGTCAGTTCATACTGCCATTGATTGTGACCAACAGGGGTAAACGTGTAATCGACATCGTAACGGCGCCCGAGTGAATCATGGACATAGTAGGGGAAACTATATGCTTCGGCGACTTCATCACTGCCATCAACAGTTTCCGGGGCATCGCCAAAAAGAACAGCAACATCATCGCCGCCTACCGTTACAGTGGAATCTGCCCCCAAACTACCTGAAGTTATAACCAGGAAACCGTCGTCATCGAAAGAGGCCGTGGCACCAGCCAGGCCGTCCCATTCACTTAAGTCATCACCATCTGGATCTTCACCATCATTGATGGCAACAAGGAGCTCGTCCTGGTCATTAATGTCATCCATCTCATCAGCAGTAAGTTCCATTTCCTGAACAGCCCCACCATCGATGGTAAATTCAATGGTTATTGCTTGATTTAAAGCAGCGATTGCAGCATCATCAAGAGCTATCGCCCCGTTTACGCTGCCGGAAGTAGCTTCATAGTAGGACCCTGCATCAAGGTTGCCGGCAAAGCGCATGTTTTCCGTAGCCTGGGCTACCATATTGTCATCTACGGGAATATTGATCGGGGTTCCATCAATACCGATAACCCTTAAACCGTTATCATTAACCAGGTTGCCCTGCCGGTCCAGTCCAAATGAACCGTCACGGGTGTAATATTCCATCTGGCCGTCGGTAACAACAAAGTAGCCCTCTCCTTCAATGGCCAGGTCGGTAACCCGGTCGGTTGAGGTGATCGCTCCCTGGGTATGAATATCGGTAATGGAGGAGACTCTCATGCCCAGGCCAACCTGGGAAGGGTTAATCCCGCCCCGGTCTTCCATCGGACCGGTAGCGCCCTGGATGGTCTGGCTGATCAGGTCTTCAAAACGAGCCTGGGATTTCTTAAAACCAACAGTGTTAACATTGGCAATGTTGTTGCCTACTACATCGAGTTTTTGCTGGTGGCCCCTGAGGCCGGTAACAGCAGCACTCATCGATCTAATCATTACAAAAACCTCCTTCAGCCCTCTTCGGGCTTATTATGGTTGAAGCGGCGCGGCGTCCTGCGTCGGTCAATCGGCAGAACAAGGCTTCCTCAAAAGGAGGTCCGGCCTTTACTTTAAAATACCCGCGCTGTCAATACCTGTAAAAACCTGCTCCTGCTCATCAGATCCATCAACCGCCGTTATTATAGTCCGGTTGGTCACGCTGGCCAGCAGCGCTACATCACCAAACATCAGCAAAGAGGAACGGGCTCCTTTTTCCTTCACTTTATCCATTGCCTGCTCTATCCTGTGCATGTCTTCTTCACCCAGCTCAATTTTGCGACTTTCTATGCGTTCCCTGGCATGGGCGGAAAAAACTACTTCTCGCTTTTCCTGCATTTGGTCAAGAAACTGGTGAAAAGATACGCTGTTTTTATCTTGCTCCTGCTTTTTTACGCCGCCCTTACCCGTTTGCGGTTTTAAATCAGGATCGGTAGGCTTGATATGCGGCCCTGTTTTATCAACCATTTTCAGTTCCGCCTCCCCTGGCCCGGATCAGCGCGCTGAGTGGATAATCATTCTCACCGACCGTTAGATATGGCCCCGCACTGCGGAATTCCACCGCGCTGACTATCCCACTAACGCTCTCATCTCCGGAGCCTGCTACTTCTACTTCCTGGTTCAACAAACCCAGGGCATGCTGCTTATCCAGGGATTCTGACTGCTTTTCCACAGTCTGCTGCAGGCTAACTACCTGCTCGAGCAGGGTGAACATCGTTAACTGGGTAATCATGTCCCCCGTATCCTGGGTTTCAGACAGGGGATCCTGGTAGCGCAGCTGGGTAACCAGAAGCTGCAGGAATAAATCACTGTCAAATTCCTGCCCCGGCATCTTTCCGGCCGGTGAACTGCCGGCTGTGGATGCTGCCTGGTTAATCCCCGTTATATCGGTCATTAAACAATCCCTCCCTTAAGCCCAGTAATCAATCCCGCTGTTAGGTCTGGTAACTGCTGCATCGATCGGGTCTTGTTCACTTTCTGCAGTCGAAAAACCTTCACCCTGGGATTCACCAGGATTACCATTCCGGCCAAAATTTCCTGCACCGGAACGATCCGAACCGGCAGAATGATTTCCTGCATTCGCACCATCCTGCTGTTCGAATTGAATGCTGACAAAGTTCATCCTCTGCCTCAGCTCAGCAATGCTGCTTTCCAGGATTTCCCTGACCAGTGAGGATTCTGCCAGGATTGACGCGGAAAGCTGGCCTTGCTTGGAAAAAACCCGGACTGTAACTTCACCCAGTTCAGGCGGATGCAGGGTCAGGCGCATCTCTGCCGGGTTAGACCCGGTTTCACGAAAATAGGTTAACCGCCCTTCGAGCTGCTGGATTATACTTTCACGCATACTTTCCAGCTGGGGAGGCAGTACCTTTTCTCCCGGGAATGGATTTGCATCCTGAACAAAACCCTGTTGGAAAACACCCTCCTGCCCGGCCATCTGCGGAGGCGGAACGGTTTTTGCCTGCTGGACTGCGCTTTTATCTGCCTTTGCATTAGCTGATTGCTTCATAGTCCCGGCACTGCCGCCTTCCATATCAGCCCCTGTCGAAAAAGACTCAGCAGCATATTTCAGCGGGCTGCCATCAAGGTTGAGTCCGCCCTTCCCGGAAGCATCACCTTTACCGGAATTAGCAATCTTCTGATTGGCGGCAAGATTATTCTTTGAATCACCGGAACTGCGCAACCTGGCCCATTCAGGAACCCTGGAGTCAAGCGGAGACCGGTCCGTTTCTGCAGCAAACCAGGTTTTGCGCTCTGAACTAGCCTCTAAGCCTTTACTGCTGCTTTCATTAGCTTTTTCTCCACCGCCGGACTTAATAAACTCCTTAAGATTGCCGGTATCCTGCGCGCTTCTTTTCCCGGGTTCACCTTCCAGGATTTCCTGCACAAAAGCGGGTTTTGATTTAGACGTGTCGCTGTTTTTTGGTCCTGCCCTGTTTTCTCCCCCGATGAGGCCTTCCTTGTTCAGGGCTGCTTTTAAATCCGAATTTTTAAAGCCTTCCCGAAATATCTCCGGGTTTTCCTTGTTGAAAAGCTCATTTGCCACTTTCAGCAGGTCGCTCTTTTGCTCCACGCTTCCAGGATCTGCAGCGGTTGAAACTAACTTTTCAATTAACGAATGCAGACCTTCAGATAACGAATGCAGACCTTCAGACTCGAAATGATTAGCCAATTGCTGCAGCTGCAGAGCAATATCCATACGGTTTTCCTCAGCAATGCTCCGCTTTGTCAGGAGCAGTTCTTCAATTCCCGGGGGCATTTCCCTGTTATTAGCCTCCAGGGTTTCTTGCAGAACCGCATCGAAAGACACATCCGGCGGATCTTTGAATGTGCCTACCTGCCCGACGATAAGCTTATCAAGCTGCTCCAAAAATGCCATTTCCACTTTCAAGTTAATCACCTCCTTTCCTGAAATATGAGTTTATTACCAGTTCATCGATTAATTTCTGTTCGTTTATTTTTTCCTGCCTCAGGTGCTCCACACTGGCCTTGCTCTTTAATATTTCCAGCATCCTTTTTTTACGCCAGCACTGTTTTGCCACTTCACGTTGTTCTTCAACCTGCGTTTTTTTCTTTCTGTACTGCTCGGCCTGCCGGTCGAGAAGGCCTTCCAGATGCCTGTTGTATTCCTGGGTAACCTGCAGGTTAGGCAGTTCAATATCTGCTTCTACCTGTTTTTGCCACCAGTCAAGCAGGTATTCTTCTTTTTTTTTCAAACCGCTTAATTTCGCTGTTTCTTTTTCCAGCGCCATTTTTCGCATACCCAGTTCCCTGATTGCTTCTTCTTCCTGCATATTTCGGAAACCCAGTAAGCGCTGCAGCCTGAAGTTATAAGATTTCATAATGCCTATCCTTTCCAGTACTTTTTCAGCGGCATCAGTAATAGCCTTGCTCTAAATCAAGCCTTAACTAACCACATTCTGTAACAGTTCCAGGGTGTTTCCCAGGCTGTAGTATTCATCGGGATCCTGGCGCAAAAATTTTAGCAGTTCAGGGCGCTTTTGTATGGCCCGGTCTATTTCCGGTTGTGAGCCTGCCACGTAGGCGCCGATATTGATCAAGTCCTCCATCGATTCATATTTTGCCAGCAGCTTCCTGGATTCAGCAGCCAGTTCATTATGCTTTTCTCCAATCAGGTTCAACATGAGCCGGCTGTTGCTATTTAAAACATCTACTGCCGGGAACTGATTCTGGGAAGCTATTTTTCGGCTTAAAACAATGTGGCCATCCAGGATGCTGCGCACAGCATCAGTAATCGGCTCCGTAAAATCATCGCCGTCAACCAGCACATTGTAAAACCCGGTAATGCTTCCCCTGCTTGCAGTTCCTGAACGCTCCAGGAAACGGGCTATAAGGGCAAAAACAGAAGGTGTGTAACCTTTAGTAGAAGGCGGTTCTCCCACGGCCAGGCCAATTTCCCGCTGGGCCATGCAAAAACGGGTTACTGAATCCATCATAAAAATCACTTTTTTGCCGCAATCCCTGAAATATTCGGCGATGCTGATAGCTACCATTGCCCCCATTACTCTTTCCAGGGCAGGACGGTCGGATGTAGAAACCACTACTATTGATCTTTTTAAGCCTTCTTCACCTAAGTCCCGGCGAATAAAATCGCCCACTTCCCGGCCGCGTTCACCAATTAAGGCAATCACATTAACATCCGAATCGCTGTGCCGGGCGATCATGCCAAGCAGGGTGCTTTTACCAACCCCGCTACCTGAAAATATTCCGACTCTCTGCCCTTCACCGCAGGTAAGCAGGCTGTCTATAGCCTTGACCCCCGTGGCCAATATATTATTAATAGGCTTTCTTTCCATCGGGTTGGGCGGGCTGTTGTTAACCTGGTATTCCCAGCCCTCATCTGCGTTAAGCGGCGCCTCCCCACTGTCCAGCACATAACCCAGACCGTCTAAAACCCGACCCTTCAACTTTTCACTTACCCGGAGGGAAAAACTTTTACCAGTCGGCTCGACCACACAGCCCGGAGCGATCCCCTTCAAATCACCAAGCGGCATCAGCAGGCAGCAGTTTTCTCGAAAACCGACTACTTCGGCCACAAACTCAGCCCCAGAATTGGAGCGGATATGACAAATCTCACCGATGAAAGGCCGGATTCCGCTAACCTCGATGACCAGGCCAATAACCTGGCGTACCTTGCCTTTAACCCGCCCTCCTGCTACAGCAGTAAGGCTCGAGAGGTATTTTACATTAGATGCTTTAGTGCCGCTCATAAGCAGATCCTTCCTCTTCATAAAGTCCGGCTTCGTCCTGACGGGCAATGTTTAACAACAATTCTTCGAGCTGTGTTTTTTCTTCATCGATAATATATTCCGCAACCCCCATCTCCGACTCCACCCGGCAGCTGCCCCTGGGGATTTTTTCATCGGCAATGATGTCCAGTTTGATGATTTCTTTAAAATCTTCCTTCAAACTACCTCGATATTTGAGGCAAGCCTCAAGATCCGATGGATTGACATAAAGCTCTACCTGTTCGCCTCCATCAAGTATATTCATTGTTTCCTGGACAACACCGGTTATCGCTTCAGGATCGAGCTCCAACTGCTTGCATACCAACCTTTCAGCCACTGCAACGGAAAGTTCTACAATCTTGTTTTCTGATGCAGCCACTATATCCTTCGCTTTTCTACGGGCATCACTAAGGATTTGCTGTGCTTCTTTTAGCCCGACTTCCGCTTCTGCCCGCGTAGCCCGGATTTCTTTTTCGGCTCTGCCTTTACCCTCTTCATACCCTTTCTTAATATACTGTTCCTTCTTCTCTTCCAGTATGGCCTGGGCAATTTCTTCAGGGTCCCTGTTGTCGCCATTATGATCGCTGTGCACATGATCGGGATCGTCATAGTCTTGATCCCCGGCCTGCTGCTTTTGAGCGTTATCATTACTACTACCGGGCCCGGCCGGGTTTTCTTCTTTTGGCCAAAAAGCGATTTCTTCATTCTCGGATTCACGCTCAGTGCACTGGTATTCCTGCAACCCAGGTGCAGCATCATTTGTTAAGCCATATTCTTCAGGACCCTGGACGCTGCCGTTTCCGGCAAAATATGAACAGGATCCCTCAATATATGGTTGCTTGTATACTTTTTTAGGCGATAATGGCATCGTCGCCACCCCTGGAAATAATTATTTCTCCACTCTCATCAAGGCGCCTGATTACAGCTACCACCCGCTGCTGGGCTTCTTCAACCTCACGCAGGCGGACCGGCCCCATGAATTCCATGTTTTCCTCCAGTATTTCACCGGCACGCTTGGAAATATTCTTGAAAATCCGGCTTTTGACTTCATCACTGGCCCCTTTAAGGGCCATGGCAATATCGTTGTTGTCAAGATCCCTGATAATCCTCTGGATGGAAGCGTCATCAAGGTTCACGATATCGTCAAAGATAAACATCTGCTGCCTGATTTCTTCTGCCAGTTCAGCATCCTCCTTTTCCAATTCTTCCAGGATTAATTTTTCAGTGCCCCGATCAACATTGTTTAAAATTTCAACCACGGAACTGATGCCCCCCGCAGAGGTAAAATCCTGCTGGAATATTGTCGAAAGGCGTTCCTGCATGACGCTCTCTACACCCTTGATAATCTGGGGTGAAGTCCTTTCCATTACCGCTATCCGGCGTGCGATGTCGCTTTGAATTTCCTGCGGCAGTTCAGAAAGGACCATCGCCGACTGATCGGAATCAAGGTAAGAAAGAATAAATGCAATGGTCTGGGGATGTTCCTGGCTGATCATATTAACCAGCTGCTTGGTGTCGGCATTGCGCACGAATGTAAAAGGTTTAACCTTGCTCGACTCCTTGAGCCTTTTCATAAGGTCGCCGGCCTTCTGAGGGCCCAGGGTCCGTTCAAGGATCTCCTTGGCATAATCATAACCGCCGTTAACCATATACTGCTGGGCTTCATGAATCGCGGAAAACTCATTTAAAATATCATCCAGGCTTTCCCTCTCCACCCTGGTGGTATTGGCAATTTCCATGCTGATTTTTTCTATTTCTGCCTCGTTAAAATGTTTCAAGATACCGGCTGAAAGATTTGGCCCCAACGCCAGCAGAAATACGGCAATCTTTCTCAGTCCCGAGATATTTTGCCTTGGTGCAACCATGTTATCACTTACTCCTCCGCCAACCAGGTTTTCAACAGGTTAGCCACACTCTCCGGTTCTTCTTTAGCCATATCACGGATAAGTTTGGCTTTGCGTTCAGCTTCACTTTTTTCACCTTCATCCATTTCTTCCTGGACCCTTGTGTCAAGCTGATCTTCCAGGGATAAGGGATCCGTTTCATATTCCTCTTCTTCACGTCTCCGCCTTGCCCGGGCCCGCAAAATAAAGAATAATACCAGTAATAGAACCAGGACTGCAGCAGCGGCAATAATGACCCATAACAGCGGAATTGGCGCTTCATCGGGAGGAATTACAGGCTCTGGTTCTATGATTGCTTCAGCATCAAAGGGGATCATCTGAACGCTGACTTCATCACCACGGGCCTCATTTATACCGATAGCGGAAGTTACAAGCTCCGTAACCTGCTCCGCCATAAATGGATCATTGCCATCAGCATCAATGATAACGGCAGTAGAGAGATTGGTAACCTGCCCGGGGGCTGTTTCTACATACTCCCTGGTTTCGCCGACTTCATAGTTTACAATTTCTTCCCTGTGTTCATGAATTGAATCTCCACCGCCGCCCAGGACTGCCGCCTGCCCGGGCACATTGGGTTCACCAACCTCCTCGGCCGGAGGGGCGATGTTTTCTGAATATTCCTCGATAAGATGGGTAGAACGCGGTACAGGTTCATTCTCATAAGTCACATTTGTTTGTTCGCGCAGGTCAAAATCCAGGTCGGCCGAAACCATGGCTACAGCCCGACCCGGTCCGTAAACCTGTTCCAGGATTGACCTGAGCCGGCGTTCAAGTTCAGTTTCAAACTGGCGCTGTAACAGGTATTGTTCCTCTACCGCATTGGATCTAGAATAATCTTCTATGGCGGCAAAGGCATCATAAAGGACATTGCCTTTGGCATCGACAATATTTACATTCTCCGGCTTCAAGCCTTCTACACTGCCGGCAACCAGGCTCAATATTCCCCTCACCTGGCTATCGTCCAGGGTAGTTAACGGGCTGAGCCGTAAAAAAACCGATGCTGAAGGCTCTTCTCTTTCCCTGATAAAAAGGCCTTCATCCGTAATAACCAGGTGAACTCGCGCCTGTTCAACGGCATCAATACTGCTTATCGTCCGTCTCAATTCTTCTTCAAGGGCAATCTGCCACTGCGCCCTGCGCTCAAAGTCGCTGGCTACAAGAGCGCCCTCCTCAAATAGATCAAAACCAATTCCCTGTGAATATAAATCCGGAGATAACGTAATCCGAAGGCGATCGCGCTGATCGGGAGGTACCAGGATCGTTGTTCCGTCATCTGCCAGTTCATAAGGAACATTCCTTTCATCCAGGGCAGCGGTAATTTCCCTGGCCTGGGCCGGATCAAGGCGGTTAAATAATATTTCATTCTGAGGAGCATAGAAGGGGGTTACAATAAAATACAGCAAAAGGATAAGGGCCAGCCCACCAATGGCTATAATCCCGTAGCGGGCAGGGGGGCGTAGATTGCTCCACATCCCCTTCAGGCTGCCACTGTCCTGTTCTTTCGTTGCCTCTAATTTACTTTCTTCATGGTGATAATCCTGATGCAGGGTGTCTTCGTCAGCCATATTACACCTCTGTTATTATTCCCTTTTTTTGGTGGCTATATTTAAATCTGCATTCTTGATATTTCCTGGTAAGCATCGAGCACTTTATTGACTACCTGCCCTGTAAGCTGCAAGCTTAACCTTGCTTCTTCTGTCTTAATCAAGACCTGGTGAATACTTTCGATATCTCCGGTCAACATTTCCTCAGTTGCCTGATCCGCCTCAAATTGCAGCCTGTTTACATCTCCCAACACATCCATGAGAGTATCGGCAAAACTTAAAGCTTCTTCTTCCTGCTTTTGCCCCTGCCTGACAAAATTTTGATCAATAAATGGAGCCTGGTTAAGATTAGTCTTTTCTAGCACCGGTTATCCCTCCTTAGCGCCCTATTTCCAGTGCTTTGACGTAAATGTTCTTGGCAGTCTGGATTGCAGTAGCATTAGCCTCATAAGAGCGCTGCGCGGTAATCATGTCGGTCATTTCTTTGGCCAACTCAACATTAGGGTAGAGGACATATCCGTCTTCCTGGGCATCCGGGTGTTCAGGATCGAAAACAAGCATGGGCTCCCGGTCATCGGCAATAATCCGATCAACCCGCACCCCCTTACTCTGCATGGAAGCGGCAACCTGCCGGCTGGGCACGAAGGGCTCAATAATTCTGCGCCTGCCCTGCTCCCTGGCCCGGTGCAGATCTTCAGCAAAAGCAACCGTCCTGCGCCTGTACGGACCACCTTCTACTGTCCTGGTCGTATTCATGTTGGCGATATTGCCGGCGATCGCGTCCAGCCTGGTTTTTTCAGCAGTTAGCGCAGAACCAGAGATGCGAAACTCAGGAAAGATGCTCACATTTAACGCCTCCCTTCGTTAATTACAAAACGCCAGTTATCAAAACGGGTATTAAGCTGCTGTGTATATGAATTATAGCGGAGCTGGTTGCTGACCATATTAAGCATTTCGCGCTCCAGATCCACGTTGCTGCCATCTATGCGCCGGATAGAAGAAGTATCTTTCTTTATCTCCGGCTGAACTTCCGGTGCCGGTGCCCGGGGAAAATGTTTTTCATGTGTCCGGGTCAAGGGTGAATCAAGCTGCTTTTTAGCCTTAAGCAGCTGGCCTTCAAATGAAACATCACTGCGTTGAAAGCCGGGCGTATTCAGGTTAGCCAGGTTATTGGCCGTTACCTGTTGACGCAGTGTTGCTGCACCCAGACCTTCTATTAAACCTTTCATGGTCCCGTCGCGAAAAAGTGACATTTTCTCACCTCGTTCAGTGTAGACAAAAATATAAGAGACCGCCGGGTTGACGGTCTCTTAATAGTAATCAAGAGGGGTGACCTCTTTAAACTTTATAGAGACTGGCAACCTGGCTATCCGGTCAACCGGATCCATGGTTTTGCGTCCCCATATCACTATGGGTTTGCCTTTAGCAGTCCTTACGGGCATTACATTTATGTTACGTAAACCAATTATAGCAGGGCCTTAATTAAAAGGTCAAGGGATTTTTTAGATAATCTTCATATTTGTTAAAAAAATTTGCCTGGATTTTGATATTTCGCTATTTAATTAACAATTCCTGCATAAATTTAAATTAATTTAAATTTTTTTTGAAACTACCTAACCTATTGCCCTTTTTTTATGATCAGCGAAACCACAAACCTATGGAGATGGTTTGAACATCTTTAAGACATAGCTAACAGGCCAAAAGAGAGACGGTGGAATCGTCACCTGTGATTTATAATGTGATTATAGAGGGAACAGAATAAATGAATCGTTCCGTAAGAGTAGTTGTAGCGGCTTAAGCGGCTTAGTAACTGAATTAATAAAGAACTATGGTCAAATTGCTTTACAAGTCCTGCCTTAGCACTTTTTCTTTATATATATTTCTTCCCGGCCCTCGCTTGCCCCGAAGGGGTGATAAGCTTTTAAAGTCCTCCTTCCGGCAGACATTATAGTTATAGCCTCTCCTGTATTGTCTTTTTCTTTTACCAGCAACTTGCAATTATGAGTCCTGTGTTTGCAAGCCAATTCTAATAACTGCAGCAGTTGCCTTGATTGCTCCGCGGAAACCTCTTCCCGGGAAGGAAAACAACTTTTTAACTCCTCTAAAAGCTGCTCCTGTTCGTATCCAATCTTTTTTAGTTCGTCCAAGTCATTAGATTCAATTGCAGCTCGTTCTTCCCTGGAACCCTTGATCAAACAGTTCAATATGACCAGCACCTGGCAATAATTATCGGGCCTGTCCTGCAGGCGTTGTTCGTCAGACCTGTTCCTGTTTTGAACCATTCTTACAACTCCCGGTATATATTTTAATTCTCAGGACCTTGTAGTGTTTCAAGAGGCACTCTCATGTCTTCACAGCGGTGGGGCACAATTAATTGCTTGCCCCTTTTTTGAACTACGTTAACCAGGATGGGAGCAGCCAGGTTAGTATAAAGGCTTTTATCTTCCACCGTAACTGTTGTAAAAACAACCAGGTCCTGCTCTTTTTTTAACATCAAATCACGGCGATCGGCCCTCTGTAAATCAACATGATAACCCGGGAAAAAGGGCATCGGGTCAACCAGGATCATGCCTAAAGAAGGTTCTTCGGCAGCTATTAACATAGCAAACAACCTGTTTCCAGGGACAGGTTCAATCAAGAAACGGCGGTATAATTCCAACCCCGGGATACCCCTGGGAAAAATAAATTCAACTACTTTACGCTGGCTTGCTTCCACGGCAGTTTGTTGTGCTGACATGGCATGACCTCCTATTGTTCTTGGTTAGCGCATATAATCAACAAGGGTTGGCTGCAGCATCTTTTGAGCTGTAGCAAGGGCGGCCCGGTAGGCATTTTCCTGCATCGTAAATTCAGTTATTACATAGGCCAGGTCAATGTCTTCAATTTTGGATCGCACTTCCTGCAGGAACAGGTTTTCACTGAACAACGTGGTTTCCATCGCTTCAAGGCGGTTTGAGCGGGCTCCAACTTCAGCCAGCTGTTCAAGCAAGTGTTCGATAGATTGATCCATTTTTTCAAGGGCACTTCCACCGAGCGCTTCCCGGTCGTTATCGATCAGGGCATTAAAAACATCAAAAACAGCTTCGAATGCTTCCTGGTCTTCACCAAAAGCCTTCATCCCGCTTAAATTCATAATCATTTGCTGATGAGGGCTGATCTCCTGGATCCGCTCTTTATCATCGCCATAATAAACGGGGAACCCTTTTCCGTCATAAGAAAATGTTAAAGCCGGATTGCCTTCCTCTAACCCTTCAAAATCTTCATAAGACAACCTCAGCAGACCATCGTACACTTTCCCCTTATCAGGAGAACGGTCAAAGGTATTGAGGCTGTGAAATCTTAGCTCCTGCTGTTCTACATTATCAAGCGTTTCTTCATTAAATATATACATCAGTTCCGACTGATCATCCCGGAACTGCCCTGCTATTTTTAAATGATCATAATCATCACCATCTTCCCTGGAAGGGGTGATGTTAAAAACGGTCTTATCCCCGGTTTTGATTCCCTCGGTCGAAACATCGAGTTCCTCCAGGCCCTCCAGGGTAAAATTAATATCGCCAATAGTTACCGGCTGGGAATCATCTCCTCCATAGGTGACAGTGAAATCTCCATCATGTTTTTCGTAATCTCCTTCAAGACTGTACTGGTGGGAAGAAAACCGGTATTCCACTTCACCGGTTTCTTTGTTTACCCCTGTCACTTCCAACAACAGGGAAGCACTGTAATGATCCGATTCTATTACTCCCATTTCACCGGTTCCAAATATACTGCCGGTATTACCCTGCAGGAATTGCTGGGTTACCGCCGCTTCAGCCATCTCACCGGCTCCGGCTGCCCTGGTCTGGGTCATTGCATAATCTCCGTTTTGCAGCCTGTCAGCTTCCACCCGGTGATCTTCATCTAATATGATGCCGCTGTCTTCCTGGACATTTACTTTATAGATATTTTCCCGAATAAATGGTTTGGACAAAGTCTGGTGACCTCCGAACATATGCAGGCCGTTGGATTCTTTATTCCCTATACCGATAAGATGATCAATAAATTCCAACACTTCAGGAGCAATCGCCCTCCTGTCTTCCGCAGTAAGGCTTTCATTAGCCCCGTAAATACAAAGCTCCCTGATTCTCTGCAATACATCCAGCCCGTTCTGGAGACCATTTTCTGTATTCTCCAGCCACCCTTTAGATTGATTCATGTTGAGCCGAAACTGCTCATTACGGTCGATGGAAGAAGAATAACTCATAACCCTCCCTACTCCGACAGGATCCTGGGAAGGCCTGGTAAATTTTTTGCCTGTTGAAAGCTGGTTCCCATATAACTCAAGCCTTCGAAGGCTGTTTTGCAGGTTAGTATTAATTGTATCGGCTATCATGCGGTGATTTATTCTCATAACCAAGCCTCCTTAATTAACGGCCTAGCTCCGTAAAAAGCACGGTCAGCATATCATCTACCGTGTTAAGATAGCGTGCTGCTGCATGCCAGGCATGCTGGAACTGGGTCATATTCAACATTTCTTCATCCAGGTTCACCCCGGAAACCGATCGATGCATTTCTATAATCTGAGCCTCGGTTCGTTTAAAGGTTTCTGCCATTCTTTCGCTTTCCTGGGCTTGCACTCCCATTGAAGTAACCATACCCCGGTAATACTCCATAATTGAGCTGCCATGGAGACGGTCAGCCTCACGATGGTCGCGCAGGCGGGCAATCTCTAAAGCTGTTTCTCCATTTCCCGGTTCACCGGGCTCAGATGAAGCAGAAATATTAGAACTGTCTTCCATTATGGCATCTGCTACCCGGAACTGCATTGAAGCTGGGGTATCACCTTCGAGGGGGGCGAAAAAATCTAAGGCAACATTATCAGTATGGTCTAAGCCGTATCCCGCCCTGTGCAAGTCGTTCACTTCATTTACCAGGGTAGTGACAACATTATCAAGGCTGTTTTGGATATCCGGTATATCAATATTAATGGCATCAAGAAGACCGTTAATACGCCCTGCATTGAAGTTAAGAGGCAATCCGCGGTGACTGGATACCTGCAGGTGCCCTTCTTCGCCGGCCTGGGCTTCAAGGTGAAAGGCCCTGTTTTCCTGGACCAGAAGCTGTCCACCTGAGAAGATATCTACTGCCCCGCTCCCCTTACGATGAACCTGGATATCTACCAGCTCGGCCAGCTCTTCTAGAGCCAGGTCAAGATGATCGTGCAATTCGTTTGATTTTTGCTGCAGAGCATCAACAAAACGCAGTTTGTCGTTGATCTCGCTTATTTCATCAAGGATGCGGTTTACCTCGTCCACCCGCATCTCCAGCTCATCCTGCTTATCGATGCGGATGTCCTGCAACCTCAAGTAGACATCCTGGACTGACTGGGTCAATGTTACTGCATGTTCACGAAGACCGGCGCGTATCGACGCTTCTTCGGGCGAAGAACTTAATTCCTGCCAGGAATCAAAAAACTCACTTAAATACTTATTGATCCCATAATCATCAGGCTCCATAAAAATAGCTTCTGCTGTTTTATAGGTTTCCTGGCGCATATCCCAGTAGGCCTTGTGGGATGCTGTATTAATCATCTGCGAATGATAGAACGCACTGTGCATTCTCTCTACGTTTGATACCCGAACTCCCTGACCGGGGGCCATCGAGGTACCGGCTACAATCGGGTGCTCAACCGATTCAAGGTTGGCCCGCTGACGGCTGTACCCGGGAGTGTTGGCATTGGCAACATTCTGACCACTTACCTCCATGCCTTTATGCTGAGCCCTTAAAGCCTTACGGCCAATTTCAAACGAACCAAATAGGGACATTTCAATTCTCCTTTTACTATCCGTCATCAGCAGTTGCGGTCAATTCGCTTGGAAGGCTTTTCCTCCCCTTTACTCAACCTGCCTTTTTGATCGTAATAAGTTGTTCTTGATTCCAGGACTCCCTGTTGAAGTTCCCTTGTAAACCTGATCCTTTCATTCAAAAGGACCTGGTTAACCTCATGGATAGCCCTGATTTCTTTTAATACTTCCTGCAGTTTCGCCAGTTTCTTAAGTAGTTCCGGCTGGCTGCTCTTAGCTATCCTTGTTTTGATAAAATTTTGCACACCTGTCCCGCTTGGAATGAGGGCTTTTCTTCTTTTTTCCAGGCTGTTGATTTCTTCCTGGATTTCCAACCGTTCCTGCTCCGACTCAAGTATAGCCCGGTGGTTGTTCAGCACAAGCTGTTCACGCAGGGCTTCCTCCGACTCAAGCATTATTTTAAAAAGCCTGATTCCTTCTCTCAATATATCTTCGAGCAGCATTGCTCTTTTTTTGTAAGAAGGCCCACTCATGGCTTGCCTTCCTTTCTGACTGGTCCTAAATCTTACCCATAAACTTCAGCATCGCTTCAGCCAGTTTTTCACTGTCAACATGGTATTCGCCTTTTTCAATCTTATCGGCCAGGCTTTTTAACTTGGCGGCCCTTTCAGGGCGGGCTTCTTCATCAAGCCGCTCCGCTTCCTGTTTTAAACCTGTGATCAACTGGGAAAGCTCTTTACGGTCCTCAGGTTTAGATACCGTTTTTTGAGAACCACCTGAAGGTTTACCGGGCTCTTCGGTCAGAATACGGTTAATTAATTGTAGATAATTTGAACTTATTCTCACCTTTGATCCCTTCTTTCTTGTAAGTAATAACTATCGACTATAAACTGGTGAAAAGCTTTCATATTAAAGATTTCGCCTTTCACTATTTATAATCGTCAATTACATAAAAATGTTAAGGGGTAAAACTAAAAAGGGGATTATTTTTCCCAGGGGAGAATTTTTACTTCAAATTCTTGCTGATCAAGGATTAAACGGACATTATTCATATTTTGCTCACAGCGGTATTCCGTTGCCCCAAACTTGATTCTAATATTTTCATAAACACTGCCCAGGTGAACCCGGCTCTTGTAGGTCACATGGATCTGCCCTTGTTCTGATCCGGCCCGGGGAGAACCCGCTTCACCTATAAACACATCTCCCCCGGCTTTAATTATGCCACCGCGGAATAAACGGGCCACCCTGACTTCCCCACCGCAGCTCATGCTAGAATTATATACACCGGCCCCGGTAATGATGATGTTGCCCGTTGATATGAGGATGCTGTTTTGAACATAAGGAACAGTAATATCGGCTTTGTCCAACCTTTGTTCACGCCCCTGCTTTAAGCGTTCCAGTTTATCCAGGATTTCACGCAATATGGGCCGATTCAGCGATTGGCTGTATTGAAAATCGGTAAAATTGGGGGCGATATCGTTAATTGATCGGGCCAGGTTTTCAGGAAGCGATCGCCCGGCCTCTTTTATAGTTTTCATTAAGGAACTGGCATATTCGGGTAGTTCGGCAAACTTGCTCTGAAGCAAAGAACGAACCACGGCAGCTTCCATCTGATCGGTGTGTTTGCCTCTTTTTTCGAGTGCTTTGGTTACTTCATCGGAAGCATCCAGGGCGCTGGCAACACTCTCCGTCATTTTATCCAGGGTTGAATAAATATCCTGCAAAAGCATGTTGACCCAGCCAGCCTGGACTTTACATTTGATGCAATTGCCTTTTAATAATACGTTCCCCCCGGCCAATATTTCCGCGCCCGAAGTATTTTCACCTATTTCAATATCTCCATCAGCAGAAACCTTCATCCCTTCAGTGATTTCGCCCTGAGCTTTAAAATGACCCCTGAAGTCAATGTTGCCGCTTTTGATATCAACATCACCTTTATGGGTATAGACATTATCAACCCTAAAACTGTGGACACGGCCTTTTTTATATAAAGGAACTCCGGTACGGGTGGCCAAAACCTGCTTCTGATCACTGCTGATCTCGGTACCGCTGTCGCAATTGACTTCTGCAGCTGCTACAGGATCCGGGTAAATCTCGCGGCCAGTCACACTCATGCCTGTTTTACCGGGTTGCGGGGGATGGATGTAGGCGATTATATCGCCGCTTTTCACCTGGACTATCTCATAACGCTTTCTAAAATCAACCTGACTTTCCTGCTCATCATAAGTAACTGTTTTCTTTCCCCCTTTAAAAAGGGGCTCAACCCCGCCATTCTCGCCCTGCCTGGCCGGCTCTCCTGCTGCTACCGTGTACCAGCTCCCGCCATCTTCAAGCATTTGCTCCACTGCGTTCATATTAATACCAAAGATAATACCTTCTTTTTTTAGGGCCTCAAGTGCATCGTCAATATGCAGTGATTTATAGCTTTCCTCACACAGGACCCCTTCTACAACCAGGTCTTCAGTGTATGGATGATCTTCAACCCGGTAGATCTTTTTAAGACCGGGAATCCAGCGGGCAGTAACTTTTAACTGATCAGCAGAAATTTTTATCTCGAACCGGTCGGGGACGATCTCTTCTTCAACTTTAATAACAGCATTGTCTCCCGGGAAAACTTCACTTTTATTTGATATTTCCTGGTCGTTTATAAAAACCTTAACCCCCCTGCCGGGACGAATAGTTGCCCCTTCAATCCCATCTTCAGGACCGGTGATAACAACCTTGCCCTGATCCAGGGCCAGCAGTACCTTTTCTTTAGAGACGTTTTTGCTGTTGTCTTGAGGTCTCATATCATATCCCCCGCAAGTTTAGATTAAACATCCTGCTTGACGTCACGACTGTTATATTATAACACCTTCTGGTAGCATAGCGAACTTATCGCTTATGTCGTGAATTAGTTTTTGCAGTTTTTGCTAAGCTATGAAGATAGATTTGTCATCTTCTCTTCGTCCTGAGCTGCGCTATGAAAATATCGAAAAGTCTCCATACCGCCGCTTAAAACCTACGCTGTAGTAAAGTAACTTTTAGTGACGCGGTTTTTTTTGAACCAGTTTTACGGCATCAAGGACTATGGCTAAAACATCCAGGTCCTTTTGCATAGCCAGTAAATCAGCGCGGCCGTATGATTCACCTTTACTTGAAACTACGTATCGCGGAGGAATTTTATTCAGGGCAATAGCACTAATATCGAGACGGCATTGCTGGCAGGTGCAAAAGTCGTGGTGCTTCTTGATGTCCTCAATAGTATTGGACACTACATCTTCAATCAAGTTTTTTAATTCCATCAGGTTCCATCTCCCTTTTTTGGTTAAATACATCAAGAAGAAGGATTTCGTAACAGCCGTTCCGGAAGCTCATGTTCTTCATAAACCCGCTCCACTGTGACGTTTAGGGTAGTAAGTAAATCAATTTCATAGCACTCAACCGGAGAAAAACTTTCTTTTTCTGCTATGACCCTGACCCGGGGTCTGGTTGGATAACCGCTGGTATTATGGACTACCACCCCGACGTAACCATTATCAAGGCTAATTATAGTACCAACCGGGTACGCGGCGATATGATGATAAAAAGTTTGCATGACCTGCATATCATACCCCTCGCACTCTTCCTCCATGATTTCCATGGCCTGGTGGGGCTTAAAACCCTGCCGGTAAGGGCGATCTGAAACCAGGGCGTCATAAACATCGGCAACTGCACATATTTTGGGATAGCGTTCAATTTCATCTCCATGCAATCCCTGCGGATAACCTTTACCGTTTATCCTTTCGTGGTGCTTATAAATAATTGCTAAAGATGGCCCATTAAAAAAATGCCTCCCTTTTACAAGTTCAAGACCGTAAAGTGGATGTTTTTCAATCTCCAACCGCTCTTCTTCCAGCAAACGGCCAGGTTTATTTAATATGCTTAAAGGAACTACAACCTTACCTAAATCATGCAAAAAAGCGCCTATCCCCATATGTTTTAGCTCTGTTCTATTCATTCCCAGGGAAATCCCGGTCATAATCGATAAAACAGCCACATTTACTGAATGCGAAAAAGTGTAGTCATCAGTGTACCTTATATCGGATAAATTGACCGTTAAATTCTCATTACCTAGCAGCTGGTTAATAATATCATCAAGTATATCTGTCAATTCCTGCCTGGCCGTCACCAGTTTTGACAGCTTCGGGCGTTGATATTCTTTTAAAGCGGTCAGGGTAGAACGGACCATGTTAATAGCCTTTTCCCTAGTTTCTTCGAGAATGACATCTTCCACCATAACATCGGGAATTAAATCATCGTGAATGTAAACCGCCCTGACATTGAGTTTTTTCAATTTCTGTATATAATCCATCTCCAGCTGAACCCCGACATTCAAAAGGGGGGCACCGCTGTTGCTGGCTACTTTTTTCGCAACTTCCATCCCCGGACGCAAAGCCCAGACAGGTACCAACCGCATTTAACCTGATCAACTCCCAGGATTATATACTTTAATAGATCTTAATAACACTACAGTGAAGCTGCGGTCGTGACTTAGGGTTAGCTAAGCCACGGGGAAAGTTCCATTCGCTTCCCTTCGGCCTACGCTGCGCTGCAGGATGCTCGAAATGTCTCCATGGCGCCGCTTTAATATTAATCCATTCACTGCTACTAATAAAATCGGCATATCAACTGATAATTTAACAGCTGCAACAGAATAAACCTGCTTTATAATACAATGAATCCACAGCGGAAGCCTGCAGCTGAACCACTGATATTAACCGAGATTAACCGTCACCAGGCTAATACACAGTACGGCTGATAAGAAATTAAATTTTTAAATTTGTTCTTCTTCAAGCTTAATGGGGCCCAGGCCCAATAACCAAAATCCATTTTTTGCCCTACCATTTTCAGGAACCAGTCTTCCATAACCAAACCGGCTCCCTAATAACCATTTTCCGGTAAAACGTTCACCGGAGGCCGGGTTACAGGTGCCGTAACCATGGCGCAGTCCTCTCCACCACCGCCCCCGGTATGTACTTCCATCCGGCCAGGTCCTGACACCCCAACCCTGAAATTTGTCAAATGCAAATTCGCCCTCGTATGTTCCTTTACCTGCAAATATACAGTATCCGTAGCCATGCATCATCCCGGCATTCCAGCTGCCGCGCCAGCTAGAACCACCCTCCTTTTCCAGGCAACCTTCGCCATGATATAAATTGTTTTTAAAATAACCTTCATAATAATCTCCGTTTGGGTAACGATACAGGCCAAACCCTTCGATCAAGTCTTCCCGCCAATCTCCCCTGTACTCAGAACCATCTTTCCAGACCATAACACCTTGCCCGTGCTTTTTACCATTTTTAAAATCCCCTCTATATTTAGCCCCATTCTTATAATTAACTGCACCCTGCCCATTAGGTCGGGCATTTTCCAGTTCGCCGCTGTAAAATGAGCCATCTGGAAAAAAGTAAGTGCCACCCTCCTGTGCCGCACCTTCTATAAAAGTTCCAACAAATCGAGATCCATCCCGATAATGAATAGTTCCTTTTCCATGAGGCCGGTTCTTTTTACAATCCCCCTTATATTTTGAACCGTCAGGATATAAACATTTTCCGCTTCCACTGTTTCTTCCATGTTCAAAAAAGCCTCTGAATTGTGTGCCATCGGCAAAGAAAACAGTACCTTTGCCGTGAGGCAAACCGTCTTTCAACCTGCCTTTGTACAAGGCATTTTCTGGAAAATAAAAATGACCTTTATCTGCAAACTGTCCTTGCTTAAAATAACCTGCATATTTAGATCCATTAGCGAAATAATAAATTCCACGACCGTCCAGGCGGTTACCCCGCCACTGCCCTTCGTACCTGCGGCCATCGGGCCATATTTGAGTCCCGGTTCCATCCCGCAGGTCCTCAAACCACTGACCTTTATAACTTTTTCCGTTAGGCCAGATCATTTTACCTTCCCCATGTCGGTAAGCATTTCTCCACTCACCAATATATTTTCTTCCATCAGGCCAGGTAAAAGTACCGTGCCCTTCATATAAGCCGTTTACGAATTCGCCTTCGTATTTTTCACCACCAGGCCAGTAATAAGTTCCCAGGCCATGCATCTGGTCATTTTTCCATTCTCCAACATATTTCCGCCAATCGGCAAACAGGTACGTACCCCGGCCGTGCATCTTGTCCTCTTTCCAGTGCCCCTCGTACTTATCCCCATTGGACCATACAAATGTTCCTTCACCGTGGAACAGGCCGTTTTTCCACTCGCCACTGTACCTGCTGCCATCCGGCCAGATAACGGTACCGCGGCCATGCGGCTTTTTATTTAATAATTCTCCCTTATATTCTCCATTTCCGGCCAGTTTCATAAAATTTTACAGTCCCTCACTTATTATAACTACTCAGGCATAACCCGCCATGCCACACGAACCGTCCTCACGGCGCCGCTGGTGATTCATATATTTCTTCAGAAAGTTATCTTTTTCCTTCATCACGAAGCTGCAGAATTGCTATCCGGCCGTTACATCAGGTAATTCCCGGCCCTTTTTCTTGCGCCAGGAGAGGTAAACCATAAAGATCCCCAGTTCGTACAAAAGCATCAGGGGAATTGCCATTAATACCTGGGAAAATATATCAGGTGGAGTGAGGATTGAAGCAAATATGATGATTATCAGCAGGGCAAATTTTCGGTTCTTCCTTAAAAATGTAGTCGAAATCAAACCGATACTGCCCAGGAACCAAAATAAGACCGGCATCTGAAACACCAGGCCAAATGAAAGCATAAAAGAAGTTGTAAATGACAGGTAACGGGCAATACTGAAACTGGGCACAAGGTCGGCTCCAGAAAAACCTACAAAAAAGTTTAAGGCAAAAGGCAGGACAACGAAATAGGCAAATGAAAGTCCCATGGCGAAAAGAAGGTACATAACAAAGGTCAGCAGGATTGCAGAGCGGCGCGGTTTGCCGGTTGCGGTGATTGCCAGGGCCAATAACTGGTACAAAATCAGTGGCAAAGTAACAATGCCGCTGGTAACAAATGCCAGGCGCAGGTTGGCCAGGAGTGCTTCAGAAGGTGTCAGGAAAATTAGCTGAAGATCAAGGCCTCCTTCCTCAAGCCCCGCATAGGCCATATCGGCAGGCATTAACAGGATATACCTGACTTGATCACTGAATGTGAAACTGATTATAGCAAAAAGAAAAACTGCCCCCGCAATAATCATCAGGCGTATGCGCAGCTCTTCAAAAAGACGGATTAACTTTTCTCTTTCCATGACACTCTTATGTAAGCTTCCTCTCGATTTTTTTAGTCAAAATACAGGTCTTCTTCGACATCCTCTTCACTCTGCAGGTAATTGAGGTAATTATGAGCTTCCGCGTATATCCAGCTGTCTTCCGGTTCATCTTCCAGGATCTCTTCAAGCACAGATTTGGCTGTAGCTTGATCACCAAGGTATTCTCCCAATAAAAAAGTGTAATACAGGTGTTCTTCATTGTCGGCAGTACCTTCTACGACCTTGCTTTCCAGGTACCCAAAAAGCCATTCAACCTCTTCCTGGTAGAGTTCTTCCCTGTCTTCAGTATCAAGCAGGGTAATCAAGGAGAGGTGAACCATTGGATCCGGATCTTCGCGCAGCATATCCTGCAGGTCACTTATTTCTTCTGTTATTTCAGCTTCTTCTATTCCCTGTTCTTTATAATGGTTGACCAACTCCAGGCGAAACTGCGGGTTATCCGGCTCAATTTCAACCAGGGTCTGGTAAATAGAAAGCAGTCTTTCCTCGTATTCTTCAACAACTTCCATGTCATCAAAGTACATCTGCTTAATCAGGCTTAAATAACGGTAATTTTCAGCCAGTTCCTGGAGTACCGCTGGACTGGGGTCATGTTCATCTATGTGTTCTTCCAGGCGCTCTACCTCTCCTTTGTAATGAGCCAGGTAGTCTTCCGGTTCTGGGTCGGCCTGCTGGTTCATAACGGCACCATCTCCACCCAGCGCATGGCCAAGATAACCTCCCACCACAGAAGCTAACATGCCAAAAGCCAGGACAGCAGCCACAACAGCCGCCCAGCGTTGTCTTTTTAAGTCTCTTGGTCTTTCAGTCTTTTTAGCCACTCTTTATAACCTCCGGATTAGATATTACAAAATTCTTTTTAAAGTTTTACTTCCACTCAATAACGGGGTTTCAATCCAGTTTGACCAGCAAACGCCCGCAGTTTTCACAATACACCATTGCACTCGGATTGTAAAGATGGCCTCTATGCGCTGAAGATATAAAAACCCGGCAGCCGCCGCAGATATCATCAACAACCCTGGCTAAAGCTTTTCCCTGGTGCTTTTCAGCCAGGCTTTGATATTTATCCAGGTACTTTTGATCTATTTTTCCTGCCAGTTCTCCTCTCCGGGCCTGCATTTCTTCAAGGTCCTGATTTAAATCGCTTAATTTATCTTGAAGTTGTTTTTCCTTCTTATTCAAATCTTCCCGGGCCTGGTTAATTTGTTTCTCAATATCGTTAAGCTCTGATTCCAGGCTTTCAATTGATTCCATCAAGTTTAGCATTTTATCTTCCAACTTAACTCTATCCCCGGCAAGCAAATCAACTTTGCGCTGCATCTGCTCCAGTTCTTTAACACTGGTTACTTTACCCCCGTACATACTGTCTTTTAGTTCATTAATGTGTTCAACAATAGTTTGCTCTTCTAATTCCATTTGCTTTAATTGTTTGCGATCTGATTTTAACTGGTCCGCTTTTTCAGAAAAATCATCTTCCAGGTTCTCCAGGTACTCTTTTGCTTCATGGACTCCACTTAAACCGGGAGCTTCTTCAATTTTTGATTGCAGATCACTTATGGAGAGGTCAAGTTCCTGTAATTTCCATAACAGCTGCAGTTGCAAGCTTAAACACTCCTCTCGGGTATTAAAAAGGGTAGGTGTAAACCTACCCTGAAAAAGCTATTTCCAGCCCGGTGAAACCTTCGTTTGCAAGCAAACCCCGGTTCCAAAATCGTCTCTCTTCAATCGTTCATCCAGGTAAGCCCGGATATATGCCACTCCCGGCCACTCGGTAGCATCATGGCCGGCATCAACAAGTGCCAATCCGTAAGATTGGGCCAGTTTTAAATCATG
>PUKV01000087.1 GCA_003550645.1 Syntrophomonadaceae bacterium
AAGAAGCGCCCCACCCATGTCAGCGATGTGGCCGGTTACGCGAAGATGACCGACGCCCTCGAAAATATAGCCTTCTTCGTCATCAACTGCTACCCGGACGACGTCCCCACCGAAGATGTCGACGTCAACCGCTTCTACCACGGCCTGGCCAACACCTCCAAGCACGTCATGGGCGGTATTTACACCATGGACGGCCTGAAGGATGTCATCAGCATGGCCGAAGATATTGCCGGGGGTAAGGAAAAGTTGAAGGAGCGCCCCTTTGTCTCCTTTATCACCCTGATGATGAGCCCGCTGCTGATGGAGGTCGACTATACCGACTTCCTGATCGAAGTAGCCAAACGCGGCCTGCCCCTGACCACACCGTCGGAACCACTGGCCGGGGCCAATGCGCCGGTCACCCTGGCCGGGACGATCACCATCAACAACGCCGAGTCCCTGGGCGGGCTGATTTTAACCCAGCTGGTCAACAAGGGCAACCCGACCATCTATGGTTCGACCTCGAGCATCATGGACATGCGCTCCGGAACCTACATGTCCGGGGCCATCGAATCGGCCCTGATCAATGCCGGCTGCGCCCAGATGTCGCATTTCTACAAGATTCCCATGTACGGCACGGGCGGGATGTCCGACTCGAAGGTGGTCGACATCCAGGCCGGCTATGAAAGCGCCAACACGGCCATGGTCGTGGCCTTATCCGGCTGCAACTACATCCACGACGCTTTCGGCCTGCTGGAGTTCTGCACCACCCTTTCTTACGAGAAAATGGTGGCCGATAACGACTCGGTGGGCATGGCTTTAAGGGCCGTCAAGGGCGTGGAAACCAACAAGGACACCATTGCCACCGATGTGATTGAAGAAGTGGGGCCGGCCGGACACTACCTGGACAAGGAACATACGGTCAAGCACGTCCGCAACGAATTCTACTTCCCCACCCTGGCCGACCGCAACCCGCGCAGTGTCTGGGAGTCGGAAGGTTCCAAGGATGCCTTCACCCGGGCCCACGAAGAGGCAAAACGCATTTTAACCGAGCATGAACCGCTGGGCTTCAGCGAAGATATGGAAAAACAGCTGCGGGATAAATATAAGGGGATCAAGTAAAGGTCATCCTAAAAGTTTATTCCTGCTCGCTATAATGGTTGCCCCTGTTTTTAAGGTAATCGAAGAAAAGGATTAAGAAACTAACGGCCAGCCCGGGGTAAAGTGGGTTAAGGGGGCTTTGGAGCAAGCTGCCGATAATAACCACAGAGGGACCGGCAATAACAGACAGGGTCCCCCCCCGGGGTGAGATTTTTCCTTTAAGAAAAATAACGGCAAAGAGGGGGAAGCAAATCGTCGCCCCGCGCAAACCAAATGAAAGATAGCTCCAACTGAGGATCAAGACATCGTTGCCGCTGATCAGCACAACAAGCAGGGCCAGGGCCATCACCGCTACAATTAGAAGACGAAAAACCAGCAAAACACGGTGGTCATCAGCTTCCGGCCGCAGCCGGTAATAAATATCCCGGTTCAGCATAGTGCTCACCCCAAGGGTGAGACCGGCACCGGTACCGATAGAAGCCAGCAGGAGGGTAGCCAGGACAATTCCGGCAAACCAGGGCGGCAGGTAGTTAATTACAAAGAGGGGAAGGGCCCGGGCGGCTTCGATCCCGGGATAATTCATACGCATAAACAACCCCACCAAAATACCACCCGCGCCAATCGCCGGAGCAATTACCGCACTGAGTAAAACACCTTTCCGGGCTGCAGGTAAATCGCGGCTGCAGAAAACACCCTGAAAATAGATCTGGCTGGAAAGAACCCCGACCATTAAAGAAAAAGCTGCCGCCAGGTCGGTATTGACTCCCCGACCAAAAAGATTAAACCAGGGATGAGATGGAAAGTGATCGGTTAACCCACCGATGCCGCCGGATAAAGAAAAAGCGACTAAGCCGGCTGTAAGCATAACCAGGCAGGTAAGAAATATTTTACTAAAACCCATCAGGCCTGTGCCCCAGGCTCCACCAAAGACCACATAAAGGACAATTAGCACCACGGTAACAACCGCAGCAAGATGCAGGTTAAGAAGGGTAAACATTGATGATAGCAAAGCCATGGCAGAAAAAATCTGGGGCATGATGTTGATAAACATTCCAACCGAAACGAAAAGGGCAGCCAAAACCCCGGCTGTTATACCGTAGCTGGAAGAAATAAAGCGGGGAATGGTTTCAAATAATGTGCTTCTCATCGGGTTAACCAGGAAAAGGGCGATGATCAGGCAGCCTATACCTCCGCCCAGGGTGAACCACCAGGCCGAGAACCCGTAAAGGTAAGCCAGCTGTGCAGTGCCGATTGTAGAGGCGCCGCCAACAAGGGTCCCCAGGATAGTTCCCATTACCAGTAATGGACCGGCCTTTCGTCCGCTAACAGAAAAATCTAAAGAAGTGTGAACTTTTTTCCCGGCATAAACCCCTATGCCAAATACCACAAGCATGGCAATGGCCATACCTACCAGGTGAGTAATTGTTAATTCCATTTGCAGCTACAGCATCCTTTACTTGGTTATCTCCTTGATTGCCTGTCGCATTCTTACAGTGATGATTACTGCTCCCTGTTCTTTGCTGCCTCAATTTTTTCCTGCAGCTCTTTTTCGCCTAGCAGTCCCAGCTCAACTGCTTTTTGCAGCATGTTTTTACTTTCCTCAACGACCATCTCGGTCAGCGGTAATTCATAGGGGCATCTGGACTCACAGGTGCCACACTGGTCACAGCTCAAGCCCTTTGTATAGGCTTTAACATGGTTCTGATTCATCCTGTCCCAGCCTACCCTTTTAAACATCATTCCGGAGCGAACGATAAAGGAGGCCTCGATATCATTGGGACAGGGCAGGCAGTAATCACAGCGGCGGCAAAAGATAGTGCCCAGCTCCTGCTTGTCATTTTCCAGCCGGGCCAGTTCAGCCGGGCTGGGTGGAGAATTTAGGGCCTGAAGGTTGTCGTCTATCTCTTCGATACGGCACATGCCAGGAATGGGCACAACACCTGCATGCTCCAAAATCCAGCTGATCGCCGCCCGGCTGCTGCTGAAAACCCCGCCGGCTACCGGTTTCATGGCAATGATACCGATATCCCTGGACCGGGCCAGGGGAATCAGCTTGTCCAGCGGTTCAGTTTCAATGTAGTTGAAGGGTATCTGGACCGTTTCAAAAGCATCTGACTCCAGGGCTTTTAACATCATGGCCGGGCGGTGAGAAGTAATGCCGATGTGGCGCAGGCGCCCCCTGCCCTGTTCTTTTTTTAAGAATTTCAGCGGACCGTCTTTTTTCAGTATTGCCTCCAGTTCATTTTCATAATTGACGATATGAAACTGGAAAAGATCCAGATAGCTGCGCTTAAGGTTCTCCAGGCTCAGGTTGAAGTCTTTTTCCAACTGCTCCATATCTTTAAAGCGGGTCTTGGTAGCAACTATAACATCTCTTTCATGCTCACCCAGGGCCCTGCCCAGGTCTCCTTCACTGGTTGTATAGCCCCTGGCGGTATCAAAAAAGTTGATGCCCTGCTCGTAAGCATAGCGGGCCACTTTTACGGCACTGTCGCGATCAACAGACTGGATCGGCAGGGCCCCGAACCCGATACGTGTAACCATTAATTCAGTTTTGCCCAGGCGGATTCTTTCCATACTTTCTCTCCCGGCTAGATTGTTTTTCGCTCTAAATCATTAATTTCGTGATTTGTTTGCGAAGTCCTTTTTCAGGTGCCCGCAAAATCAATTCATAAAAAAGCGCCGGGCTTAAACTTAAAACAGCCCGACACTATGGAAAAATTTATGGAACCGTCACGTATAATCTTTAGCTTTCATCCCTGACCTTAACTGTTCTGCTCTTGAGTTCATCAGTCTTGGGCATTTCTATACGCAGCACGCCGGATCTAAAGTTTGCATCAACGCTATCGGCTTTAATGGGAACCGGCAATTTGAAACTGCGATAAAACTTACCGTTTTCACGTTCCTGCCAGAGCACTTCGCCTTCAGCGCCATCCATCTTGATTTCACCGGAAATAGTCAGGGTGTCATTATTGGTTGTCACCTCGACATCTTCACTTTTAACGCCAGGCAGGTTAACCACTGCCACCAGTGCATTTTCTGTATCGTATAAATCTACCGGTGGAAATGCTCCCTGTCCACTAAAAGGCCAGTTACGTACGAAAGCATCGGCAAAAACTTGATCGATACCGGAACGAAGACGGTCCATTTCACCACCTGAATTCCTTCTAATTAAGTCTCTCATGGTTATCCCTCCCATATATTAGGTTATTATTAGCACTCCCTTTCGTAGAGTGCTAAGTATATTATGCGAGGAATTTAGACAACAAGCAAACTGCAATTTTGGCCGGTAGAGGCAAATATAAGCTGTGAATTAAAAATAT
>PUKV01000226.1 GCA_003550645.1 Syntrophomonadaceae bacterium
AGGTCTGCAAAAGTAATATCGCCCAGGTGCTCTTTGAGGATCTTGAGCAAGCGCGAGGAGTCAATAAGGCCTTTTCTCGGAAAAGAAAAACTGATCATATCTCTCCAGGACATGGTTGAAGCAATCTTCACCAGCTGCTGCACAGGTTTACCGGAGCAGTAAAGGGAACCGACAATACTGCCGGCGCTGGTCCCGGCAATACAAGCAGGCTTGAGATCACGATCCTCGAGATACTTCAACACCCCGATATGCGCTATGCCCCGGGCAGCACCCCCGCTTAAGGCCAGGCCAATCCTCACTTTTCAGCACCCCTTTTGTTCATGTTTTGTATAATTCGCAAGCCCTCCAGGGTCAGCAGGGTATTTACTTCATTGATCGTCTCAGATTCGCGGGCAATCAGGGAAGCAAATCCACCGGTGGCAAGCACCCGGGGAGAAAGGCGAAATTCCCCTTTCATCCGGCGAACAATACCGTCAACCTGGCCGACAAAACCAAAAACAATTCCCGACTGCATACTGGAAACCGTATCCTTACCGATAACCCGCTCCGGCCTGATAATTTCCACCCGGGGCAGCTTGGCCGCTTTTTCAAACAGCGCTTCCAGTGATATCCCGATACCGGGGGCAATAACACCACCCAGGTAGTCGCCGTCTTCAGATATAGCGCAGAAAGTGGTAGCCGTGCCAAAATCAACAATAATCAACGGTCCGTTATATAAGTGGTAGGCTGCGACAGCATTGACAATCCTGTCGGCTCCAACTTCGCGGGGGTTATCGGTTACAATGTTTAAACCCGTTTTAATCCCGGGGCCAATAATCAGCGGATCGACCTTAAAATATTTGGTCGCCATTCGCTCCAGGGAATACATCAGGGGAGGGACAACAGATGAGATGGCAATGGAATCAATATCTTTCAGCCCCAGGCGGCTGTTATGAAGGAGGTTTTTTACCACCATCCCCAGCTCATCCTCGGTACTGTCTTCCCGGGTGGGAAGGCGCCAGTAAACAAGAATATCTTCGTCTTTGTAAATCCCAAGCATTATATGGGTATTTCCAACATCGATAGCTAAAAACAAATTTTTCACCCCGGCTTAACATTTTTCTGTTATTATGGAACAGTTGCAACTAACCAGCCTGTTGCCCCTGGTGAATGATAAGCGGCGCAGGCCAGGCCTGTGTTAAGACACTTAAGCAATTACACTATAGCAGATCAGGTAATATTTGAAAAGAACGGAACGGCGCAACTGCTTACCGGCCAAACCATCAAGCGGTTATTAAAGGAAAAAAGGACAAACCGTCGAATATGAAAAGGTAATTTGACAACCTAGATTATCACCTTGAGGAGGAACCACTTTGCTGCTAAAACGATTATCCGGCAAGAATTATTTCATTGCCTCTATGATCTTGCTTGGAATTACCATAGTACTGGTCATTACTGTATTTGCCTTAACGGCTCTTATTCCCGACGCCCTCGGCCAGGCTCCCCAGGAATATACGATCACATCGGTATGCGAATTTGAACCCTGGCATTTCCGGGTCGAGAATTTAAGCGTCAATTTCCCTGATGGAGGTATTATCGCTACCGTCCAGGAAACAAATTACGACCGATCGGTCATGCTCCTTGGTAAAGGAACGCTGAGATCTAATAATACCGAATACGATCAGGATTCAGCTCTGGGGATCTTCATGACTGTCGAACATGAACTTTTCGATCAAATCCGGGGAGACAATATATTCCTGCCCATTGAAGATCGCGATCGCCTGGAGATGGTGTCTGCTGTTTTCCACGAACAGGTGGGCAAACCCACCATCTGGGAAGGCAAAATCCCGATCAGTTTTCATACCCCCGAGGGCTTATCATACTTTTATTTTATCGCTCCCGATGGAGAGCCGATCCTGCCTCCGGAAGCAGAGTACAGCCAATTGAACGTGCTTGGTTCGGCAGCGGTTTATACCCTGTTTGTTTTGATCATGCTACTGGTCATCACCCTGTTTACCCTGGATCACCGCTATTCCAGTTACTGGGTCCACCTGGCCAGAACCCATCCCGGCTACCTGGGCCTCGGCCTGGTTCCCCTGCTGTCTGCAGTATATGCTGCCAGCACAATTATGCCGGAGCTTAACGATTGGCCCAAATATTACGCCTTTTTCGGTTATGCGGCAGGAATTCTGCTGTTACTCTTATTATTCAGGGGGAGGAGCATAGACTACCTAGATTTTGGCCTGCGCAGGGACCGCGTTAAACACGGCTACCCATTGGCCATCATTGCTGCAGCACTGGTGATAATGGCCACAAGAGGCCTGCCGGGTGGGATTGATCTCGGGGGAACCGAGACCATCACTCAACTGCCGCTCCTGTTTTTGTTGATCGGGCTGCCCCGGGAAATGATCTGGAGAGGTTACATTCAGACTTATTTAAGCCGGTTGACCGGGCCCAACTGGGGCCTTCTGATCATGATTGCCCTGGCTGCCGTAAGCAGCCTGGCTTTCATACTGGCCACGGAACCATGGATGCTAGATTACCCCTATACGTACCTGGAAATTGCAGTACTGACTCCCGGCATGGCAGCAATCCTGGGTTATATTTATTTACGGACAGAAAATATCCTGGCCTGCGCACTTTTACACAGCCTGGTAATCTTTTTACCGGGTATTACACTGTACTAGTGCTGCAGTAAAAGATCAAGCATTAAGCGGTGCTACAGGCACGGTTCGGGCATGCCGAAGCGCAGCGCAGGCAGAAGGCATGCCGATGCAGCTTTCCTCGTAACTTGGCGGGCTCTAATTTAAGACATAAATTTCGCTTCAGTACTATCAGAAAGGCGGTATAAAATTGGATAAAGAGAAAATCTCACGGGGTGTAGAAATGATCCTGGAAGCGATTGGAGAAGACCTGAACCGGGAAGGGCTGCAGGGAACACCGGAGCGGGTGGCCAACATGTACTGTGAGCTTTTTAACGGCTTAACCCAGGATCCGCGTTCTCCCCTTCAAACCTGTTTCGTTGAAGATGGCCACGATGAAATCGTCCTGGTCAAAGACGTATCTTTCTATTCAATGTGTGAACATCACCTGCTCCCCTTTTACGGTAAAGCTCATGTTGCTTACGTTCCGGGCGGAGGAAGGATTGTCGGGTTAAGCAAGCTGGTCCGGGTTGTAGAAATCCTTTCCCGCCGTCCCCAGCTCCAGGAAAGGCTGACCAGCAAGGTTGCCGACATTATTACCGAAGAGCTGAAGCCCAAAGGGGTTGTGGTGGTTGTGGAAGCGGAACATTTATGTATGAGTATCCGCGGCGTCGGCAAACCCGGTTCAGTAACCGTAACTTCGGCAGTCCGCGGCCTGTTCAGGACCAACGCAAGTTCCCGCATCGAGGCCTTCAGCTTGATCAAGGGGAAAGCTTAACTAGATGGCGGGAGAGTAATTATGGACAGGTGCAATAAAATCATCGAAAACCGGGACTATCAGCTCTACCTGGTTAAAAACGATCAGCAGGAAAGGGAACGCGTTTTTTGCGGGCATCATTTTGAACACCTTTTAACGGTGGCCAGGTTGACATACCTGCTGCTGTTGGAGGAAGGACAGCCCTTTATTTCCCGGGAAATAGCCTACGCTGCAGGCCTGCTCCACGACATCGGGCGCTGGCAGGAATATCAAACCGGTGCAGATCACGCTGAAGCCAGCTCGGAGCTGGCCGGCCCGATCCTGGAAAAAGCCGGTTTTCAACTACCTGAGCGCTTGCTGATCCAAAAAGCCATTGCCCGGCACCGCAACAAGGATAATGATTCCCGGCACCGCTCCCCCCTGGGCAGGGCGCTCGCTAAAGCAGATCAGTATTCACGCCTCTGCTTTAATTGCAATGAGCGTGATGCTTGCTACAAGTTCGAGAAGCAGCCGCACAAAGGGAGGTTGATCTATTGAATAGAGAGTTACGTCTCGGCGATCAGGTTTACCACCTGGATAAAAAAACCCTGGTCATGGGGATCTTAAATGTCACGCCCGATTCATTTTCAGACGGTGGGCGCTTCAACCACATCGACAATGCAGTAAAGCAGGCCATAACAATGGCGGAAGACGGGGCCGATATTATTGACATCGGCGGCGAATCGGTCAGGCCCGGTTTTATCCCGGTTTCTGCGCAAGAAGAGCTGGAAAGGGTAATCCCGGTTATAAAGGCGCTGAAAAAAGAGCAGGCCTTTAAACTACCCCTTTCCATCGATACCTACAAATCAGTTGTTGCCGAAGAAGCCCTTAAACTGGGAGTTGAGATGATCAATGATGTTTACGGCCTGAAAGCGGACCGTGAGCTCGGCAAGGTGGCTGCAAAATACGGGGTGCCGATATGCCTGATGCATAACCGCGACAGCACCGATTATAATGATTTAATACCGGATAT
>PUKV01000138.1 GCA_003550645.1 Syntrophomonadaceae bacterium
GAACCGGGCCAGCGGATCAACCTGATCCAGTTCCAGGGCACCATCTTTGCCGGTATTAAAAGTTCTCATGTCAGCCTCCTTGTCATGCCGGAACTTCTGTTTGCCGGGCACAGAAAACCGGGATTGATCTGGAATGCGATTACTTGATCAAACGGCGGCGCATCAGGTACTGGGGCAGGGGGAAGATGATCAGGATAAATATTAGCAGCCACAGCAGGTGAAAGACCAGGTTGATTTCTACCATACCCAGTGTAAGCGAGCGGAGCAGGACCACGATATGGTACAGGGGCAGGAGCCAGGCCAGCTGCTGCAGGATCTGGGGCAGCACATCCAGGGGGAAGAACACCCCTGAAAACAGGAACATGGGGGTTATGATCAGGGTAAAGAAGTAGGCAAAATTATCGATCTTGGGCACTATCCCGGTCCAGATCATGGCCAGCTGGGAAAAGACCAACCCGTTAATGGCCAGCACAAAGGGAGTGAGCAGGGCCCAAGATGAAGGGACCAGCCCCAGGGCGGCGATAACGCCCATGATGATCGTTCCCGACAGCACGCTTTTAAAGGTGCCGTAAAGCAGTTCACCTACCACCACTTCCTGGAGGTTGATCGGGGTGGCCACGATAGCGTGATATATTTTCTGGTAATACATCCGCACAAAGGAATCGTAAGAACACTCCGCTGCCGCCGCCCACATGGCGGAGGTGGCCACGATCCCCGGGGCAATGAACTGCGTATAGCTCATTCCTTCGATATCATCGACCATCATACCCAGCCCGGCGCCGAGGGCGGCCAGGTACAGGAGGGGCTCGATAATATTAAAAGCCAGGTTGGTAGTCCAGGTTTTTCTGAACACATAGAGGTTGCGGGTGAGCACTTTGATGGCCCACCGGTTTACCGGGCTGTAATATCCGGCCCACCTATGAAGTTTTGGCGTAGCTTCTGCTTTCATAATCGCCATCTTCCTCGTAACTTAATCCTCTGCCGGTCAGTTTTAAAAATACATCTTCCAGGTTTGCCAGCCGGACCTGGTAGGTGTTGACATAGCTGCTGGCGTTTAAAATTTTGACCGCTTCTGTTTCATCTTCGGGGACGAACAGGTAAACGGTGCTGCCGGCCAGCTGGTAACCGCTGATCAGGTGTTCCACGGAACCAACCAGGGTGTTTCGCCGGGCCGGCTCGACATCCACTTCCAACACTTTGGTTCCCACCTGCTTTTTGATCAAATCGGCAGGTTTGCCTTCTTCCAGGATAACACCTTTGTCCATGATGATCAGGTCGTCACAGAGCTGGCTGGCTTCTTCCAGGTAGTGGGTAGTCAAAATCAGGGTCAAGCCTTTCTTTTTAAGGCTGCGCAGGTGCTCCCAAATCAGGCGCCTGCTCTGGGGGTCAAGCCCGGTGGTCGGCTCGTCCAGGATCAGCAGGTCGGGAGCATGGATTAAGCCCCGGGCGATGGTCAATCTTCGTTTCATACCGCCCGATATTTTATCCACTTCCTGGTCTGCCTTGGCCGAGAGGCCGAAGAAATACAGTAGTTCCTCTGCCCTTTTTTCTGCGACAGCCCTCTTAATGCCGTAGTAACCGGCGTAAATAAGCAGGTTTTCCCGGACGCTGAGTTCCAGGTCCAGGTTGTTTTCCTGGGGGACAACACCCAGCCTTTTCTTTATGGCCCTTGCGTCTTCACTGACGTCATGGCCAAGGACGGATAATGTTCCACCTGTTACCGGGTGGAAGCAGTAGATCATCGCAACGACCGTGGTTTTACCGGCCCCGTTGGGGCCTAAAATCCCAAAGCACTGTCCGTTTTGAATCTGGAAATCAATTCCGGCTACAGCCGGAAACCCGTTGTAGCTTTTCTGCAGGTTTTGAGCTTCCACTACTACCGGCACAATATTTCCTCCTCTGCCCTGTTTTCTAAGTTTAATCATTCTGGCAGCATGTCTATTCTATATTATAGTTATGCTTTCAGGCAAGGAATATCTCAAGCGAAGAGTTGTTCAGGGCGGGTTAAAGGAATTACAGAAAATAGAGAGAATTATATAAAAAAAATGAAAGGGGTCCAGGCTATGTCAGAAAGTAGGGAATACCCTTCCCAGGATAGGCCCTGGTTCAAGTTTTATGAACCGGGAGTGCCGCAAGACCTAGCACCGGCAGATAAAACCCTGCCCGGCTATTTAAAACAAACTGCAGCCAGGCAGCCGGAGCATACCGCCCTTTCCTTTATGGGAAACCAGATCAGCTTCCGGGAACTGGAAACCCTGGCCAACCGGTTTTCTGGAGCCCTGGCCGGGTTGGGGCTGCCTTTAGGGACCAGGATTGCCCTCCACCTCCCCAATTGTCCCCAGTTTGTGATCGCCTACTGCGGGACCCTGCAGGCCGGCTTTACCGTGGTTCCCTGTAACCCCCTGTACGTGGAAAGGGAGATGGAATACCAGCTAAATAATGCCGGGGCCGAGGCCATAGTAACTTTAAGCCGGTTTTATCCCCTGGTCAAGAAACTGGAACAAAAGACCGGCCTGAAAAAGATCATTGTCGCCAATATCAAGGATTATTTCCCCCCGTTTTTGCGCTTTCTCTACACCCTGGCCCGGGAGAAGAAAGAAGGAGACCGGATCGCCCTTGAAGCCGGTGATACGTGGTTTGAAGAATTCCTTTCGGAACAGCAGGACCGCTTCCAGGAAGTCAAAAGTGACCTTGATGCACCGGCCTGCCTGCTTTATACCGGCGGCACCACCGGTGTATCAAAAGGGGCAGTACTCACTCACCGCAACCTGGCCACAAATGTCCTGCAGACGGTCAGTTTCCTGCCTGACTTCCAGGAAGGAGAAGAAAAAGGCATAGCCGTCCTGCCCTTTTTTCACAGCTATGGTTTAACTACCTGCTTGAACATGCTGTTGATCAAGGGGGGCACGCTGGTGCTGGTGCCGCGCTTCGATCTTAAAATGATTTTGAAATTGATCGACAGGGAGAAGCCGACCCTGTTTCCCGGTGTCCCCACCCTCTACGTGGCCTTGATCAATACTCCTGACCTGAAAAAATACGACCTCAGTTCAATCCGGGTTTGCAACAGCGGGGCCGCACCGCTTCCGGTCGAAGTCCAGGCCAGGTTTGAGGCGATTACCGGCGGCCGCCTGATCGAAGGATACGGCCTGACAGAAGCTTCGCCGGTTACCCACAGCAACCCTGTTTACGGGACCAGGAAAGCCGGCAGCATCGGCCTGCCCCTTCCCGCTACAGAGGCCAGGATTGTTGACCTCGATGACCCGGGCCGGGAAATGCCGGTTGGCGAAAGAGGAGAGCTGGTGGTCAAAGGCCCCCAGGTAATGAAAGGCTACTATAACCAGCCTGAAGAAACCCGGGAGGTCCTGCGTGAAGGGTGGCTGCATACCGGTGACGTAGCGGTGATGGATGAAGACGGGTTTTTCTTTGTCGTAGACCGGGTTAAGGATATGGTCATTTCCGGCGGTTATAATATTGTACCCCGGGAGATCGAAGAAGTGCTTTACGGCCATGCAAAAATCCAGGAAGCGGCTGTGGCCGGGATCCCCGATCCATACCGGGGAGAAATAATAAAAGCTTACGTTGTTCCCAGGGAAGGCGAGAAAATAAGCGAACAAGAGCTGATTGGTTACTGCAAAGAGCATTTAGCCGCTTACAAAGTCCCAAAACAGATCGAGTTCAGGGAAGAACTGCCCAAATCCATGGTCGGCAAAATATTGAGAAGAGCCCTGGTTGAAGAAGAGCAGGCCAGAAAGGATAGAGAAATAAGCAGTTAAAGCTGTTTAGAGGCTGATTATCTAACTAAGACCCGGAAAAGAAATGGTGAGTCGGTAATGTCTTCCCCGCCGGCACTTTGAATATGCTATTATTAAACGGGTCCTTCAAATTTGCCTGGAAGATTTATCCTGTCCTGTGGTGGAGGGAATATATGCTCAAAGGATTTTACAGGCTCGGCCGCCCCATTAACGCCCTGGCTGGCTGTTTGGCCGTTTTTGTCAGCGGTTACGTAGCCGAAGCGCCGTCGTGGCTGCCCGTAATCCTGGCGGCAGCTGTCGTCTTGCTGATTACCGTTTCCACCAATGCCTGGAATGATTACATCGATATTGAAATAGACAGGGTCAACAAGCCCGGCCGGCCCCTGCCTTCAGGTGAGGTCAGCCCGCAGCAGGCGCTTATCTTTTCTGCTGCCGGAACCATCCTGTCGCTGGTCATCGCTTATTTTATTGGTCCCCTGGCTTTTTACATCGCCGTTGGCTCCAATATCCTGCTCTACCTCTATTCCTGGAAGCTTAAATGTACAGTTTTATGGGGCAACGGGGCTGTAGCGGCAATTGTTGCCCTCTGCTTCATTTTTGGCGGGGTGGCGGCGGAAAATATTCAGCCTAC
>PUKV01000022.1 GCA_003550645.1 Syntrophomonadaceae bacterium
GTTATTGCCATAACATCCCTGCTTATGTCTTTTGTGCTGGGGTGGTTACGCCTCAGCGACAAGAACCGGAGCCTGGCCGCGCCGATAGTACTGCACACCCTGGCCAATGGTTTTACCTATAGTGCGGTTATGCTCATTGTTTAAGCATAGTTGCAAGGATTGACTGGAACTTCCACCTGATTGCTGATAAGATATACTACCATGAGGTGATCACGAGCTATATGGTAGTAAATAAAAGCAATAAAGGAGATAATAGATGAAAAAAATACTGAAGTATATCTTGATCGGTATTCCCCTTTTGGTGATTGCCGGTATAGCTTTTGTAGTTGTAGGCAGCTATTTTGAGCACCAGGAACTGGTGGAACAGGAAAAGCAAAAATACCCGGCACCTGGCAGCCTTGTTGATGTCAATGACGATGGAAATCATTTGCATGTTTATTCATCAGGTGAAGGCGATCAAACCCTTGTTTTCATGGCTGGGCTTGGCACCAGCTCACCGGTATATGACTTTAAAGCACTCTACGACCACTTAACAGATGATTACCGCATTGCTGTTGTTGAACGGGCCGGTTATGGCTGGAGCGATATAACCGCAAGCCCCAGGGACATTGATACTGTTTTGGAAGAGACCCGGGCCGCATTGCAAAAATCTGGAGAAAGCCCCCCTTATGTTTTGTTTCCCCATTCTATGGCGGGATTAGAGGCCATTTACTGGGCTAACCTTTACCCGGAAGAAATAACTACAATTATCGGCCTGGATCCCCTTGTCCCCCAGTACCAAGTACAAACAGAAGAAGAACCTGCTCTATCCCGTATAATAAGCTTACTGGCAAGTAGCGGGCTGATGCGGCAGCAACCCGGTGTATGCCGCGATAATTTCGAAGCGATACGAAAAGGGCATTTGGACAAAGAGAAAATTGAAATTGCCTGTTCGATATTTTTTCGGCGGACCCTAACTGATAACATGTGGGAAGAAGCCGACATGATACCAATTAACGCTAAACAGGTTTTAGAAGAAGGAAACCCTGAGGTGCCCTTCCATGCCTTCATCTCCGATGAAGGAGAAGCAAAATGGAAAGAGGTCTTAAGTGCTTACGCGAAAAACACTGGCGGAAAATATTATATTTTAGAGGCAGGCCACTATCTTCACTTAGATCTACCTGAACTGATTGCGGAAACAAGCACTGATTTAATTACTCAGGCCATTGCGGATTAACAATATAATTTCATTGGGGTACTTTGCTGTGATCGGGCAAATATAGAGTGGCTGTACAAATAAAACATACAACCGGGGTGTAAAAAATATGGACAGGAAAAAGATCCTTACCTTTGTAATCCTTACTCTTCTGATCAGCTGGACTGCAGCAGGCCTGTTTTATCTATCCGGCATAGAATGGGGCACTTTCCCCGCCATGGCTTTTGCCATTGTATATATGTTTTTTCCCCTGCTTTGCACAATAATCGTGCAAAGGGTCATCTACAAGCAGCCGGTTATGAAAACTTACGGGGTCAATAAAAATATAAACAAGTGGTTTTTGGTAGCCTGGGGCCTGCCGGTTTTTATCACCTTTGCCACTATCGGAGTCAACCTTCTTTTTCCCGGGGTAAGCTATTCCCCGGAAATGGCCGGTATATTTGAATATCTTGGTGACTATATCCCTGAAGAAATGATGGCAGAAATGCCTTTTTCACCTGTTGCCATGTTCTGGCTGATGCTGTTGCAGGGTATTATTGCCGGGCCAACCATTAATGCTGTTGCCGCTTTTGGTGAAGAGTTTGGCTGGAGGGGATTTTTATTAAAGGAAACTGCCTCTGCCGGGTTCTGGAAATCGGCCCTGTTTATTGGCTTTATCTGGGGAATCTGGCATGCTCCGCTGATTTTAATGGGCCATAATTACCCGGGCTTTGAGGTTCCCGGTGTCTTCATGATGACCCTGTGGTGCATCCTGCTCTCCCCACTGTTCAGCTATGTAACCATAAAAGCAAACAATGTTATAGCTGCAGCAATCCTTCACGGTTCAATTAATGCTGTTGCCGGCCTGAGTATTATGCCTATCACAGGGGCGATGCCATTGCTCACCGGTGTGATGGGGCTGGCAGGGTTTTTGGTTTTGGCAGCCCTAAACCTGCTAATCCTCTTTTTCGGCAAACCGGAAGAACTGATGAAAAAAGAATTCTTTTAGTAAAAAATGGAATATATGTATGCAGGGCCAGGTCGTGATTTATGACTTTAAAAGAAAAAAGCAAGGGATAAGATGGTGATATTTACACTCTTTGTATATAATGAATAATTTTCATTGTGCCCCCACATAATAACGGAAGGAAGCCGTGAAGCCCTTGTAGAATCATTCATAATACCTTAAACCAGTGGTGTGGTGAACTTTGCAGGTGCCTGAAGACTATAAAACCATAATCGACAAGTGCTGGCAGTTACGCCGGGCGAAACGCTTTACAGAAGCAGAGCTGCTCCTGCAGGAAAACCTGGAAAACTTTACTGCTGGTAGTTTTGCCCATAGAGTCTTAAAAGCCAACCTGGCCGATGTTCTGCTGCAGCAGGGCGATAAAAAAGCCGCTCATGAAACAGCCCTGCAGGTTTTGGCCGAGGACCCTGACCAGGCGATTGCCTTAACTGTTATTGGGCTTATCGAACTTGACCAGAAGCAGTATTCCGAGGCCATTGAAAATTTGAAAAAAGCATTTGAACTTGTTCCAGGTGGTTACAGGGCCGGCAGGTTGGCCCGCGCTTATGAACTGACCGGTGATTTGGAGAAAGCCCTTTCCGTGATGAACGAAGCTTTAAAGCATAACCCACGGGACGGTTTCCTGCTGCGTCAACATAACAAGCTGAAGCAAAAAGCAGCGGTTAAAATGCCTTTAGAAGGAGACCAGGGCCAATCAGAACCACCTGCTGTAAACATTCCGGAAGAAAAGGATCACTTCCCGTACGCCGAGCAGATGCGGGCAAGACTGCAGGGGCTTGAACCTTCCGAGGCAGCAGCACAGCTGCAAAAAGCAATTAAAGTGGGTGAAAGAAAGCTCAACCCTTACCTCTATTTGCTTTTAGGTGATCTACACCGGGAGGCCGGTTACGAAGAAGAAGCAGTTAAAGCATACCGGCAGGCTTACGAACTTGATACTCAGAATACACAGGCCTTATCACAGTACCTTTTTGCCCTGCGGCGCAGCGGCCGTAAAAAAGAGGCCTGGCCCCTGTTAAAAGAGCTGCTTGACCGGCGCCCCGATGATGTTACGGCAAAATCGTCTTTACTTAAGGATGCCGGTGAACTAAACAAGGAGAAAGAGGCAGCAGCTTTTTTTGAAGAGCTGCTGGAGAAATACCCGGACCGAAAAGAACTGTTTGGTGCGATCAGGAAAATGCAGAAGGCAATTGAGCATAAGGAGGGGCAAGAGTAGGTGAAAATAAGGGATCTTATTGAAGTGCCACCTGTCCGCACCGTTATTCGCCTGGCCGACCTGGCTGACAGCAGCCTGCGGCGTCACCTGGTTGAAACCTTTATTTTTACCGGTGAAGTAACCTTTACCCTTGCTAATATCTTAGAAAAAGTAGCCAATTTAGAGGGTAAAGGGTTTTTTGTAATCGGAAATTTCGGTTCCGGCAAATCACACCTTCTAAATGTGCTCAGCCTGATTATGAATGATTCAGAAGCCCGGGAAGGCTTTAAGGCTTCCTGCCGGGATGGAGCGGCTTCAGACAGAAAGCTGCCTGAACTGCTCGAACAGGCAGCACAGGTAAATCCCCTGGTTGTGGAAATTTCCCTGGTGGAACACAGTAACAGGGAATATCTCGAAGAAATTGTGCTGAAAGAATTATCTGCCCGCCTGCAGGCCGCTGCCGGCAGTGATGTTGAAACTCTTTTAAACATTGATAAAAAGCCCCGCCGGGAGGCTTTTGCGGCAATAGCAGAGGCTATAAAAAAGCACAACTACGGCGGCCTGCTGCTTTTAATTGACGAACTGTCGGAGTTTCTCCGATCGAAGGAAAATGTTCGTGCCTATAACGAGGACGTGCGCTTTTTGCAGTACCTGGGCGAATATGCCGAAAACCTTCCGGCCTGGATTGTCGCCACCATGCAGGAAAATATCGAAAATACCGGTTCTTTAGCCGGAGAACTGCTCCATAAGATCAAAGATCGCTACCCCGTCCGTTTCCGCCTGAGCGGAGAACATGTCAAGGAGATTGTAGCCGGGCGGCTAATTCGCAAAAAAGAGGAAGCAGAAGTAGAACTACCTCGCGTTTACGATCAGCTGCAGGGCATGTTTGATGGCCTGCCTTTTTCGCGTGAGGATTTTTTAGCCCTTTATCCTGTCCACCCGGCCACCGTAGAAATGCTTGACGAACTGCGCCCCCTTTTTTCACAAC
>PUKV01000114.1 GCA_003550645.1 Syntrophomonadaceae bacterium
GCGGGTCACGGGCCTTAAGCCCTTCCCCGGCAGTATAGGCGCGGTAAGCCCGCTCGGTCCTGTCCCAGCGCTTATCGCGGTCCATGGCATAATAACGCCCGCAGATCGTGGCCACCCGGCAGTTTTGATGTTTACTGCCGAATTCAGCAAGTTTCTCCAGGAATGGGCCGGCCCCGAAAGGGATGGTGTCCCTGCCGTCAAGGATGGCATGGATGAAGACCCTGTCAATTTTTTGGCGGCGGGCCATTTCCACCAGGGCCATGAGGTGATCGAAATGGCTGTGCACCCCGCCGTCAGAAACCAGCCCCACCAGGTGCAGGGCGCTGTCATTGTGCCGGACCCTTTTCATAGCTTCCAGGAAAACTTCATTGTTATAAAACTCACCCGACTCGATGCACTTCCCGATCCTGGTCAATTCCTGGTAAACAATCCGCCCGGCACCTAAATTAAGGTGGCCCACTTCTGAATTGCCCATCTGTCCATCAGGCAGGCCGACCGCTTCTCCGGCGGCTTCGAGCAGGGCCCAGGGGTAATCGCTGAAAAAACGGTCCAGGTTTGGCGTCCGGGCCAGGTTGATGGCATTGCCTTCGGTGTTTTCACTGTACCCCCAGCCGTCAAGGATAATTAATAGGACCTTGTTCAACTCTAAACCGCCTTTCGGGCTGCCTGGATTAAGGCGCTGAATGATTCCGCTTCCAGGCTGGCCCCTCCCACCAGGGCACCCTGGATGGAGGATAGCTCTACAAACGAGTCGATATTTTTTTCTTTGACACTCCCACCGTATTGAATACGCACCTTATCCGCCATCTCTTCACCGGCATACTTTGCCAGCACCTCGCGGATAAAGGAGCAGGCAGCATCTGCATCACCCGGCTGGGCCGCCTTTCCGGTCCCGATCGCCCACACCGGCTCGTAAGCAATGACCAGTTCATCCATATCCCCGGCCGCCATTCCTTCCAGGGCGGACAGGAGCTGCTGCCTGATCACGCTGTTCGTGGAACCAGCTTCCCTCTGGGCTTCGGTTTCCCCGACACAGAGGATCGGTTTAAGGCCGCATTCCAAGGCCGCCTTTACTTTTGCCCTGATCCGGCTGTCATCTTCTCCAATGACGTGGCGCCGTTCCGAGTGGCCGATGATTACATATTCAACACCCAGGTCGGTAAGCATGGGGCCCGCTATTTCCCCGGTGAACGCACCCTCCTGTTCCCAGTGCAAATCCTGCGCACCCAGTTTCAGGGAGCTGCCGCCGAGAATATTTGTCGCTGCCGGCAGGGAAGTATAGGGGGGGCAGATCAATACCTCCACCCCTGCAAACTTTTCCACATCCTGCAAAATGGCACGGCAAAACTCTTCAGTATCAGCGGTGGTTTTATGCATTTTCCAATTGGCAGCAATTATCAATCCCATCAGCATACCTCCAGTGCTCTCGGGGACCGGTCTGCCGGCCTGCCGGGAGCGCGCTTAAATATTATTAATACATTTTATCAGGCTTTTTAAGCCAGCCCGGGCAACCTCAACAAGCCTGGATAAAAACTTAAGTGGAATAAGCATGTTTAAACTCATCAGGTACAACCAAAAATACTGCCCGGGTACACGTTAACTTCGTTAACTTTTAGCTACTTGTCCTGCAGCACTTTGATCCCGGGCAGTTCCTTGCCTTCCCAGAATTCCAGCGTGGCTCCTCCCCCGGTTGAAATAAACCCGACCTGCCCGGTCAGGCCCAGGGATTCGAGGGCGGCCACCAGGTCTCCACCGCCAACCACTGAATAGGCTTCGCTTTTGGCCATTTCTCCGGCGACAAGCCTGGTGCCCTGATCAAAGGGAGGGACTTCGAACACACCAAGCGGCCCGTTCCAAACAATCATGGCTGAACGGGATATATAGCGGCTGAAGGTTTTCACTGTTTCCGGGCCGATATCGACCGCCTTCCAGTCCCCGTCAATATCCTGAGGCTCCATGACTTTCGAATCGCTGTCCGGCTCCAGTTTCCTGGTTACTACCAGATCAACGGGCAAAACCAGGCGGCAGCCGCTTTGCTCACTTTCGTTCATTATCGATGAAGCTGTTTCCAGCAGGTCTTGCTCATAAAACGATTCACCCAGGCTAACGCCCCGGGCTGCCAGGAAGGTATTGGCCATCCCGCCCCCGATTAATAGCTGGTCGGCCAGCTGCAGGAAGCGGCGCATCACGTTAATTTTATCCGACACCTTGGCCCCGCCCAGTATAGCGGTCATGGGGCGCCGGGGGTTTTCGAGGCAGTGGGACAGTGCTTCGATCTCTTTTTTCATCAAAAGGCCGGCAACAGCAGGGACAAATTCGGCCACCCCCGCCGTGGAAGCATGGGCGCGGTGAGCGGTGCCAAAGGCGTCGTTGACGAAAATATCCACAGGTGCGGCCAGCTGCCTGGCAAACTCCCGGTCATTGCCTTCTTCTCTCTTATCAAAACGCAGGTTTTCCAGGAGCAGTATGTCCCCGTCTTTCATTTTTTCAACGGCCTTTGCAACCTCCGGTCCAACCACCTGGTCGAGTTTTTTTACCGGCTTGCCCAGCAGTTCACCCAGCCTTTCAGCCACCGGGTCCATCATCAATTCGGGAACGGCTTTTCCCCTGGGGCGGCCTAAATGAGAGGCCAGCACCAGGCTTGCCCCCCGCTCCAGCAGGCAGGTTATGGTGGGCAAAACAGCCCGGATCCGGGCGTCATCGCGGACCCTGCCTTCATCGAGCGGAACATTGAAATCGACCCGCAGTAATACTTTTTTCCCTTTGACGTCAACATCTTCTATGCATTTCTTCGGCATCTGCAGTGATCACCATCCCGACTTAATTATCTACGGCGCTTATAAGAAGGAGGAATGGATAGCTCTTCCCGGTATTTAGCCACGGTCCGCCTTGATATTTGAATGCCCTTCTCGTTTAATAGCTCGGTGAGGCGCTGGTCGCTGAACGGCCTGGCCTGGTCCTCGGAATCAACCAGCTCCCGGATATGGGTCTTGATGCTCGGGGCGGAATGATCGGTCCCGTCCGCGCCTCCCAGTCCGCTGGAAAAGAAAAACTTCAGGGGAAACAGGCCGCGTGGGGTCTGGATATACTTATTGGCTGCAGCCCTGCTGACCGTCGATTCATGGACACCTACATTATAGGCCACTTCCTTGAGGGTCAGAGGTTTCAACTTTTTTATCCCCTGATCCAAAAACTCTCTTTGAATATCGACAATTTGCTGGGCGACCTTAAAAAGGGTTACCCTTCGCTGCTCAATACTGCGGATTAACCAGTAGGCTTTTTCGATCTTGTTTTTTACAAAGGTAAAGAGCTGCTCGTCGATGGAGTTGTTCTTTAACATCCTCTGGTAGAATGGGCTGATCGTCAGCTGGGGCACCCCGGCTTCGTTACCGGTAACGATATACTTTTCATCGACTTTTTCTACCACCACATCTGGGACAATGTAGCGGGTTTCTTCTCCTTCACCATAAATGCTGCCGGGCTTGGGGTTGAGGGTGCGGATAAATTTAACCGCCTCTTCCACCATTTTTTCATCACACTTCAGGCGGGAGGCAATGTAACGATACCTGCCATCCGCTGCCGCCGGCAAATAATGGTTGACTATTTCAACAGCCGCTCCAGGAGGATTGTCCATCTTCTGAATTTGAAGGGACAGGCATTCCTGCAGGCTGCGGCAGCCGATACCGGTTGGCTCCAGCCTCTGAACCACCCTGAGGGCTTCTTCCAATTCTTTTACTTTAACTCCCAGGACCGGGGCCAGTTCTTCCAGTTCGCCCTGCAGGTAGCCGTTGCGATCGAGGTTGCCGGCCAGGAAAGCAGCCATCTTATACTGCCGGTCACTAAGCGAAAACATACGCAGCTGGCTGAGCAGGTCTTCCAGCATCGTTCCGGTCATACCGGCACAGTTTTCGACCGTCGGCTGGCTTTCGTTAAGGGGCTTTACACTGCCGCCCCTTTCGCCTGCTGAGTCCAGGCCCATGTCCCTGAAGTATTCTTCCCAGGGAAAATCATTTCCAAAAATGGATTCATCATTACTGTCGGGACTTTCCCGGTCCACTTCAGCTTCTTCGCTTTTTTCTTCTTCCCGGTTCTCCATGACTTCCAGGACCGGGTTGTTAACCAGTTCTTCCTGGATATGATCTTGAAGCTCTAAGGCCGAGTACTGCAGAAGAGTTATAGCCAGCTTTAGCTCGGGGGTAATGATCAGTTTTTGGGTTTGTTCCAGCTTTAAGTTGTAATCAAGCTTCACTGTTATCTCTCCTGACTTTTTCGTACTTCTTGAACTACCTTATTCCCGGCAGCTTCAACAAATATGGTTATAAAAGCAAATTGCAAACTACTCATGGATAGCTCGCCAGGCAACAGGATA
>PUKV01000060.1 GCA_003550645.1 Syntrophomonadaceae bacterium
AATGAAGCCCCGCCCAGGTAGCCGAGAATTTTAGGCGGGTCGGCTCCGGGTAAGACAGTCACCAGCAGAACCGGGATAACTATAGAGGCAGTCAGCAGGAGCGGCAAGGAAAACCGGTCCAAGTAGCCGTTTTCATAAGCCCTGGCACTAATCCACAGGAAAAACAGCAGGAAGGGAATGCCGAAAGCCAGCCCACCGAGTACATCCCCCAGGAAGTGATAACCTAAAACCAGGCGGGAAAAGCCAATCATTATAATAGCGATAAAGGTCCAAATCCAGAAAGAAGTCTTCTGGATCCTTACGGCAAGGTACCCCCAAACCGTAACGGCAGTCAGGGTATGTCCGCTTGGGAAAGCATAACTGCCCGGCGGATGTTCCACTCCTTCAATCGGTGGACGATCCAGCAGCGTTATATCTTTGATCAAGTTGCTGTAAGTAGCAGAGCTCAAGAGGACAAATGCTCCCCAAAAACCAAGGGTTTTATTAACACACCAGATTAATACGCTGAAGAGAACCATGAAGAATTCATCATCGCCAAGGAAAGTAAAAAACCGGAACAGCACTTCAACGCCGGGAACGGCGCGCCAATTTTGGAGAGCGGCAATAAATTCCACACTGCGTGTAAACTGCCAGAAAAAGATCAGGATCAAAGCCGATAGGATCGTTACCGCCCAGGAAAACTTGATCCAAAACCATTCCCGCCCCGGGTCATCTGAAAAATAAGGCTTCCTTACAGGATCATCCACAAGCAAAACCTCCCAATTCAGTTCTAGTCATTGTCACCAATTTCCATGTCGGGATCAATCTCAAGCAAGTAGTCCGCCGCCTGCTCCAGGAACGGCTCCGGGACCAGGACCAGGACCTCCATAACCTGCCCTCCGATAATACGCATTGCCCCCGCATAAGGGCTGCTGTCCGCTTTCCTGGCCGGAACCCCTTTTTCCTGCAGGAAGCCGCAGATAATATCTGCTTCCACATCATTAAGCGCTTCAACTAATATTTCCCAGTTATTGTATTCCAAGCTGCCCATAACCACCTGTCAATAAAATGTTAGCGCCTGTTCAGCCGTAACAACAATTATTACATGAACTCGCATTTTCATCTTATAATATATCAAACCCGGCCAGCTGAGCCAGCTGGTAAGAGAGAAACCAATCTTAATCATTATATTATTCTTGCTAAACAGCATGTACTCCTGCCCCGGAGACGCTCCATCAGGGAGGTAAATATCTGATTTTTAATTAAACCATCGTTGGAGCAATGCCAAAAAGCGTTAATTGCTCTGCCACCGTTACCATTACCGGGTAATGCCCGGCCTGCTCAAAAACCCTTCAGCAAGCATAAGCCGCAGGCATGGAAATACCGGTTAAATATAAAATTTGACAGGGCAACCAAAGAAAATTATGATCTGCTTATACAGGCGCTTCATATTTGTATATTGCTGCACAGCAATTGTAACCTTAACCCGGGTTCCCGGCTACCAGTCAATTTTTGCAATCTGGCAAAACATAACCAGAAATTCCCGGATAACACCGGCTGGAGGTATTAAATGAAAAACGAAATAAATGGGGGCGGCAAAGGCAAGAACGTGCAGTCCTTAGAAAGAGCGCTAAGTTTAATTGAACATATGGCTGAAGCCGGCCGCCCTGTTACTATCAGCGAGCTTTCAGAAAAGGTGGGCTTAAAAATCAGCACTGTCCACCGGCTGTTAAACACCCTTTTAAACCGGGGATACGTAGAACAGGAACAAGATACCAGTAAGTACCAGCTGGGTTTAAAGCTGCTGGAAGTTGCCGGTAACATCTTCACTTACACCGATATCAGGACCATAATTAGGCCCTTCCTGGCTGAACTGGTGGAGAGGTGCAATGAAACGGCCAATCTTGCGGTATTGGATGGAACCGAAATCGTTTATATCGATCAAATCGAATCGCATAATTATATTATTGTAAAAATGTTTGCCCAGGTGGGCAACCGGGGACCGGTACACTGCACCGCTTCCGGCAAAATACTGCTGGCATTCCTGGCCGAAAAAGAACTCGACCATGTCCTTTCCAGGGTAGAATTAAAGCAGTTCACCGGCCAAACCATAACCGAACCGGAAAAGCTCAAGCAAGAACTGGAGCAAGTCAGGAAACAGGGTTACGCCCTTGATTGGGGCGAAATGGAAGAACATGTGCGCTGCATAGCCGCCCCCATTTTTAATTATGAAAATAAAGCAGTAGCCAGCATCGGCGTCTCCGGCCCCGACAGCCGCATCACGAAAGAATACATTAAGAAAGATCTGGCTGGAATTGTAACAAAGGTTGCTTTCAGGGCCTCGATCAAGATGGGTTACAATAAAGGAGAGCCTGGTAGTGGCTATCAACACCGGTAAGCTAAAAGAAATTGCCCTGGATGCAGGGGCGGACCAGGTTGGGGTTACCCCGGCAAAACCGCTTCATTACATGAAAGAACGCCTGGAAAAGAGGAAACAAGAGAACAGGTTAACCCCGTTTGAAGAGAGCAATATCGCTCTGCGTCCTTCCCCCTACCACCTGCTGCGGGGAAGCCGGAGCATCATTACCATAGCCGTCCCCTACGCTCCCCCGGATCATCCCGGACCTCATATAACAGCTGCGCCAGCAGGTATTGTAGCCCGCTGCGCCAGGGGTCTGGATTATCATGTCCTGGTCGAAGAACTCTGCCGCCGGATAGTAGAAAAATTGAAGAAGGAGTGCGCCCCGTCTTTTCAGTGCCGTATACTATGCGACCGCAGCCCCCTGCTTGAAAGGGAACTGGCCCGCATTTCCGGCCTGGGTTTAATCGGCGAAAACTGTACTTTAATTAACCCTGAATACGGTTCATACACCGCCCTGGGGACGATCTTACTCGATATAGACCTGGAACCCGATCAGCCGGAAAACAGCCTCTGCCGGCAGTGCGGTCAGTGCAGGCAGGCCTGCCCCACCGGCGCCCTGATCGAACCTTACGTAATAGACCCCCATTTGTGCCTCTCTTACCTGACCCAGGCTGCCGGGCTCTTCCCACGTTCTTTACGGCCCAGGCTGGGCAGGCATATTTACGGGTGTGACATCTGCCAGGACATCTGTCCGCACAACTCAAGCATCAGAAGCTCACCGCTTCCAGAAGGAGCTTTTGCTTTTTTCCCGGCCGAACCGTTGTTGCTACCTTTACTGCGGATAACGCAAAAAGAGTATAAAACCACGATTAACCTTACATCGGCCGGATGGAGGGGCAAAACCACCCTGCAGAGAAACGCTATTATCGCCCTCGGTAACATAAAAGACCCTGCGGCAACCAGCCCCCTGGCTGGAACCCTGGAAAACGACCAGCGGACCATGATCAGGGAGCATGCAGCCTGGGCCCTGGGACAAATCGGAACAAAAAGAGCACTGTTTGCCCTGGAAAAATCTTATCAAAATGATCCGGCAGCAGCAGTCAAAAAAGAAGCAAAGCTGGCTCTGCAAGAAAACCTGTGAAGCAATTCCCATCAAGCCCAGGGCAGGAATAAGCCTGTAAATAGCTAAATAATAAATAAGCAAGCACCAGTGATATGAAAGAAAGGAGAAAACCCAAATGAACAACTCCTTCCGTATTACATATATCAAAGGCATCCCGGTTGAAATACATGTAAGCTGGTTATTGATTTTTTTCCTGCTGAGCCTCAGCCTGTCCCAGAGCTACTTCCCCTTGATGGTAGAAGGTTTGAGCCCCCAGGTTTACTGGATTGCAGGTATAACAACGTCTCTGTTGATTTTTGCTTCCGTTTTGACCCATGAGCTTGGCCATTCTTTTGTAGCGCTAAATGAAGGGATCCCCATAAAAAAAATCACTCTATTTATTTTTGGAGGAGTAGCCCAGATGGAAGCAGAACCGGACAGCCCCGGGAGTGAATTCAAGGTGACAATTGCAGGTCCATTAACCAGCCTTGCCCTGGCTGTCGTTACCGGTGCTCTTTACTACCTGGTTTTGATCCCCGGGCAAATCATCAGCGAGGCTATTTTTTTTGTTGCCCGTATCAACTTGATTATGGCCGTTTTTAATTTGGTTCCCGCTTTCCCGCTGGACGGTGGGCGTTTATTCCGTTCAATAGTATGGTTTTTCGGCAAGAATATGCTTAAAGCTACCCGTATAGCGGTTCTTTTCGGCAGTATGCTTTCTTTCTTTGCCATGGGCCTGGGTTTTGTAGTAATTTTTTTCCAGGGTGACCTGTGGGGGATCTGGTTAATTTTCCTGGGCTGGATGATCTACCAGGCCGGGCAGTCCAGCTACTCGCAGCTTGTTTTCAAGGAAACATTTTCCGGCGTCAAGGTATCAAAAATCATGAGCACCGACCTGAAAACCATATCTCCCGATGCTACCCTGGATCAGCTGGCAGACGACTTCTTGCACTATAAATATGGTGCTTTTCCGGTTGTTTATGGTTCTACTACCCACGGCATCGTAACTTTGCAAAATCTAAAACAAGTTCCGCGGGAAAAGTGGCCGCATACTACTGTAGCACGCATCCTGACCCCGCTGAAAGAAACCATGGTTATCAATCCGGACAGCGACGCTGCAGAGGTAATGATGAAAATGGCTACCCAGAATATAGGCCGGGCCCTGGTCATGGAAGAAAACGGAGACCTGGTAGGATTGCTCAGCCGGACCGATATGATGCGTTTAATTCAGATGCACATGGTTCTGGGCGAAGAATGAAACCGGGCTATGCCCGGCTCACGCAACAACTGCTACTGCAATATTTACAATACCTTAACCCAAAAGGAGTAACAGCCATGAGTACCCTGGTAACCCCCATCAAAAAAGGGTTCATCAAGAGCCTGAACCTGATCTGGCTACTGGTAAAAATTATCATCCCGGTAGCCTGCCTGGTAGCCCTGCTTAATCATTTCGGGATCATGGAAGTGATAGCCGGTTTCTTTTCCCCGGCCATGGCCCTGTTCGGACTTCCCGGTGAAGCAACGGTGGCCTTGCTGTTGAGCTTTTTTGTTAATTTTTATGCCGCCCTGGGCGCCATAACGGCCATGTCTCTGAATGTCCAGCAAATGACAGTACTGGCGGTCATGATCGGTATTTGCCACGAACTGCCCATAGAAACCGCCGTCAGCAGTTATACCGGGCTGCGCATCCCGGCAGCAGCAACCCTGCGTATTTTCACCGCACTGGTTGCAGGCCTTTTCTTGAACTTGATCTATACCCTGGCCGGGGGAGGGCTGTAAAATGGAAATCATTGCCCTGCTTTTTAACACAGTAATTGAAACCCTGGTTAGCATAGCCCGGCTTGCCCTGATCCTGGTCCCGATCCTGGTCATGATCGAAATAGCCCGCCATTACCAGGTCATAGAAAAAATGACTGACAAAATCAAGGGTGCCCTGCGGTTCCTTACCCTTCCCAAAGAAGCAGCCTTCCCGATGCTGGCCGGTATTTTTTTTGGCATTGTCCTTGGAGCAGCCCTGATCATCGAGTACTCCCGGGAAGGATACCTGAACAAGCGCGACCTGCTGCTGATCGGAATTTTTCTCAGCATTTGCCATTCGGTCGTTGAAGATACCTTCATTTTTGCCGTATTCGGCGCCAACCCGGTAGTACTGTTAACCACCCGCATAATCCTGGCCGTGTTGATTACAAGGGCGGCTGCTTACTGGCTTGATCGCAGCGGCGCTAAACTGGCTTAAACATTGTAAGCCTGGTATTCCCCGAACACCTCGGCAACACCTTCAGACCAGTGCAGGAGCAGTTCATCCCCCATAAAAGGAGCTACCAGCTGCAAGCCCAGGGGCAGCTTGTTTTCAGTTTTCCCGGCCGGAATGGTAACTGCGGGCAGTCCCGCGTTTGTCCAGGGCATATTTAAACCGGGGTCCCCGGTTGATTGAATTCCTTCCGGGGCCGGGCCCGGGGCAGAGGGAGCAACCCAGAGACTGACTCCTTTTTCCCACATCGCCGACTCCAGTTCTTCCCGCAGTTCTTTCTGCTTCATACGGGCAGTTTCGAGTTCTGATTCAGAAACATTTTGACCTTCCCGGATTAGCTCGGCTGTCAGCGGCCTGTAGAGGTCCGCATAGCGGCTGTAAAGGTCTTCGTGCTCCCTGGCCATCTCCCCTGAAATAAGTTTACGGTGCCAGTAAGCTATAGTCTCGATATCATCAAGGACACTTATTTCCTTGATCACATAACCGGCTTCCCGGAGCACATCCAGCTGCTCTCTGTATGCTTTCATCCCTTCCGGCGAAACCTGCTGATCCAGGTATTTACCCTTGGGAATACCCAGTACAGGCTGGTAAGTGACGCTAATTTCCTGCCAGTTATAACATAGGTTTTCCGCGACCAAAATCATACCCCTCACATCCTGGGTAAAAAACCCGATATGGTCGGCCGAAGGGGAAAAGTGAATTAGCCCCCCGGTAGAGATACGCTTATAGCTCGGTTTAAAACCGATAACCCCACAATAAGCAGCCGGCCGGTTTATTGACCCTACAGTCTGGGTGCCAAGGGCCAGTGGACTAAATCCGGCCGCAACCGCTGCTGCCGACCCGCTGCTGGAGCCGCCGGGGGTGTGCTCCAGGTTATGAGGGTTCCTGGTCGGACCCGGCTCGAAGTAGGCAAACTCAGTGGTAACCGTCTTTCCCAGGATCAGGGCCCCGGCCTGGCGCAAAAATGTGACGCAGTCTGCTTCCGGCCCGGCAAACTCTTCCGGATTGATCCTGGTGTTGGCCCTGGTTACAAACCCCTCCACGTGGAAAATATCTTTTATCCCTACCAGGGCCCCGAAAAGAGGAGGCCTGCTTTCAGGGTTGGGGTAGATATTTTGCAGAGCTTCCGCTTCACTTAACAACCGTTCCCGGCGGCCGGGCTCGGGAAGCAGGGTCTCTAATTCACCGTCCAGCTTATCAATCCGGTCACACCTGGCATTGATATAATCTTTTAAGCTGACCTTCGCATTGATCAAATCCTCCACTGCTGCATTAAGGGGCGCCGGGTGAAGGTACATATTACATTCCTCCTTCAAAAAAATGGATTAATACACTATCATAAAAACCACAGGTCAAATAAATGAGCAGCCGTACCGGCGGCAATACAAAATACGAAGTGCAGGCTCATCCGAAGCAGGCTAAATTTAAGGCCCAGGAACCCGCTTTCAAAAGGAATCCTTGACAGCCCCAGCATGGTCCAGCCGGAAAGCATGGAAATGGTTGTTCCCAGGCCAGCCCCCGAACCGTAGATAGTAGCAATAATCGGGTAAGAGGCATAAGGACCAAAGGCCATGATCATCCCTCCAAAGGTTCCCAGAATAACCCCAGTAAAACCGGCCTCCTGGGCCAGCCAGCGTTTGATAAATTCTTCCGGGATCAACACTTCCAGGAAACCCGAGACCAGGAGAGCAAGAAGTATTACCGGGAGGGCGGCAACAAGCTGCCGCAGGCCGGCTTTAACTCCTTCCACCTGCCTGCCCTGCTTACTATTCAGCATAAATAAGATTCCCGCTATGCCGAAAAAAATAATCGTAGTAACAACCATTACTGTTCTCCCTCTTCCCAGGAAGCTCCGGTTACACCCCGCGGAAAGAACCGCCTGCTGATCAAGCCCATAATAAAAGGAACAGGAAAGGTCAGGATATTGCGCATAATTGCGATCCAGGGGGTGATCAGGCTGATTTCAAGCGGAAACCTGGTAAAATCATAGATCTGCTTGCCCGAAACAAAAGAAAACAAAAGATAAAAGGGGATCCCCTTGTCTTTGAAGCCGGCCAAAAAGGGGTAAAAAATATAGGGGCCGCCCGGAAAAAGGCCTCCGGCAACCGAACTTATGGCTATTCCCCTGCTCCCGGAGTACTTTTGCATCCACATTTTAATCATATCTGAAGTAATCAGGGCCTGCAGCTGGCCAATGACCAGGAAGGCGGCAAATATCAGCAGCAGGGCCCGGGACGCCGTCACGCCTGCCGTTAACAACCCTTCTGCAACCAGATCCAACCCTCCGGTTATATATGCCACTGCAAGCAAGGCCAGGGTTAAAACGGCCAGGATGATGGCTGTATTCTTCATCAAAGAACCTCCTTACAGGTTTTCTTACTGCAGATCGGCCAAAAATGCTTTCAGACCGGGAGCCAGATCGTCACGCCTGAGCGCATATTCAATAGTTGCCTCCAGGAAGCCGAGGCGATCGCCGACATCATAACGCCGCCCTTCAAAGGTGTAAGCCCACACCGGCCGGCAGGCGGCCAGGGTGTTCAATGCATCGGTAAGCTGTATTTCTCCCCCTGAACCGGGAGGAGTTTTCTCGAGAATAGTAAAAATTTCCGGTTCAATAATATAACGGCCCAGGACGGCAAGATCAGTTTTAGCCTCTTCCCGGGCCGGTTTTTCAGATAGGCGGGTAACCCTGACTACAGAACCTTCCGGATCATCAGATTCCACCGCCCCGTATTTATGGATATTTTCAAAACCCACCCGGCGCACTCCCAAAACAGTGCTTTCTTTCCGGGCATAAATCTCAGCCATTTGCCCGACACAGGGCACCCGGGCATGAATCACATCATCACCAAGCAAAACAGCAAAAGGCTCATTGCCAACAAAGCGGCGAGCACAGTAGACCGCATGTCCCAGGCCGAGCGGTTCCTTCTGGCGTACGTAAAATATATTGGCGAGGCTGCTTATTTTCCTCATTTCTTCCAATTCCCGTTCTTTATTCTTCCGTTCTAAAACCTGCTCCAGCTCAATGCTGCGATCAAAATGGTCTTCAATAGACTGCTTGTTGCGCCCGGTAATGATCAAGATATCCTCGATTCCGGCCTCTACCGCTTCTTCCACCACGTACTGGATGGTCGGTTTATCAACTATGGGCAGCATTTCCTTGGGCTGGGCTTTGGAAGCCGGCAAAAAACGGGTTCCTAAACCAGCAGCCGGTATAACCGCTTTTCGTATTTTCATCTACGCAATCCCCCCGAGTGAAGTTTTAAACAAAAAGACTCTTGACCAAAATGCAGCACGGCTGAGCCGTAACAACTTAAATAAACTTCTATAACCTGGGCTTGTTTCCCTTCAAGAAACCGTTATTTACTAACTGAACAGCGCTTGAAGGATTTAAAAGTATGGCAGGCGAAGTATTAAGCGACAAAGATTAGGAGGTTTTAATGATGAATACCATGCGGGCAGCCCAAATAACGGAACCGGGCAAACCTCTACAGCTGGTTGAAGTCCCGGTACCAAAGCCAAAACGGGGAGAAATACTGCTCAAGGTAAAAGCTGCTGGAATTTGCAGTTCCGATTTACATTACCAGGATGGTAAAAGCAAGGTGACCAAACTGCCAATCACCCTGGGCCATGAGGTGGCAGGTGAAGTTGTAGAATGCGGCGAGGGGGTAAAAGGGATCAAGACCGGTGACCGGGTCTGCCTTTTTTACCTGGTCACCTGCGGAGAATGTATGCACTGCTGCACCGGTAATGATAACTACTGTGAAGAGGCCCAAATGCTGGGTAAAAATATCGACGGCGGTTTTGCCGAATATCTAACAATCCCTGCCCGTAACGCTTTTCCCTTTCCCGATTCGATCCCATTTTCCCAGGCCGCGCTTTTAACCGACGCCGTAGCGACTCCATTTCATGCATTAACCCGGGCCAGGGTTAAAACAGGCGACAGTGTCCTGATCATAGGCATTGGCGGCCTCGGCCTGCACGCCGTACAAATCGCCAGAATTATGGGAGCCGGCCAGGTCATAGCCATGGACCTGGACCAGGAAAAGCTCGATCTGGCTTTAAAAGTTGGCGCTACAGCTGTGGTCAACCCCGGCCACGACAATGCAATAGACAGGGTGGTTTCTTTGACCGGGGGTGGTGCTGATGTGGTGGCAGAATTAATCGGCCTACCCGTTACCATCAGGCAGGCAATCGACTCTACCGCTGTTGGCGGCAGGACTGTTATCGTCGGCATTTGCCCGGAAGAAGTGGGAATAAGCCCCTACCATGACCTGCTCCTGGCGGAGAGGACGTTGCTTGGAAGTGCCGACCAGAGCAGGGTTGATTTCCCGGTAATTATTGAACTGGCCGCCCAGAACAGGCTGGATATGAGCCACTCGGTGACCCGGGAACTGCCCCTTGAAGAAGTCAACCGGGGCCTGGAAATGCTCAGGAAAAAAGAAGAAAACCTGGTCAGGCTGGTAATTACTTTTCCATAATTAACATTAGCGACAGGCCAAAGACCCTCGTCCTATCCAGATTCCGTTTCCCAGTGCACGCCTTCCCCTTTTTCCACGCTAACGAGTTCCGGGAATTCCGATCTGACCCTGGCATCTATCTCCGGCGGGACAATCGGCTCGGAAGGCTCCTGGAGGATTTGTGCCGCCAGTTCTTCCGCCCTCTTCCAGCTGTCCTTGCTTCCGGCATCTATCCAGCGCTGGTAAGGCTGGCGATCGCTGGCCCGCGGTGCAAAACTTTCTGTACGCATATACCGTACCGTATGTTCTTCACTGAGGTAGTTGCCGCCCGGCCCGACCCTGGCAATAATGTCATAAGCAAGCGTATCCTGGTTAACTTCGATGCCCCGCAGGGTGCGCAGGCAACTTCCCACAATATCGTTATCAATAATATACTGGGCATAAGAGACGGTAAGCGCTCCATCGAGCATACCAAAAGCTTCATGGATAAAGTTGCCCCCGGCCAGTGCAGCCAGCATGGCCGTAGTGGCCCCCTCGTGGGCGGCCTGGGCATCGGGAAGCTTGGAGTCGGTCGTTCCCACGGTAAGATAACAGGGCAGGCGGTAATAATGGGCCATCTGGGTGATAGCCGCATTCATCAACCCCGACTCGATGCTGCCCATTAAAAAGGACATGGTGCGCATATCCATGGTAACAGGCACGGCGCTGTAAAGCACAGGGGTACCGGGGTTAACCAGCTGGGTAAGCATAACCCCCATCAATGCTTCCGCATTTTGCTGCACCAGGGTTCCGGCCAGGGTAATCGGCGCTGTCGCACCGGCAGCGGGCGCAGTCGAAGTTGCCAGCGGCAGCCCGTAGCCGGCGACCTCCATGATATACTCCGCATGTTCAGGGCTGATTTTCAGCGGGCTGGTGATTGAAGAAATAAAACCGATGAAAGGCCTGCGCTGCAGGTTTTCCAGCCCCCCGGCAATGATCGAAGCAATCTTAATGGCATCCTCCAGACCCTGCTTGCTGAAAATACCGCCCATGACCGGCTTGCTGGTATTCAAAAAGGCCTGGTACTTGGTGTTGATATCGACCGTTTCGATATTGATATCATGTGGATATAACGGATTGATAAAAAAGTCCAGGTACTCCAAGCGGTCGGCAAGCCTGGCCAGTTCGGCAACATCGTGGATCGCCCCGGGCCGCTTGTTGCGCTCAAGATCAAGAACGTAAAGGGCCAGGCCCCCAGTCCCAAAATTTACCTTCTTACCGCCAACGGTGATGTCTCTGCCTTCTTTTCGCCCGTAAAAGGTAAACTCAGCCGGAGCCTGCTTAATACAGCGGGACACCAGCTCCCGGGTTACAAAGATCCTGTGACTATCATGATCAACCCTCGCTCCGTTCTTTTCGAACAGTTCGAGGGCCGGAGGGTAATTGATTTCAAAACCTACTTTTTCCAGAACCCTGATCGTGGTTTCATGGATCTGGCTAATTTCTTTTTCTGTAAGGACATTATAGCCTCCGCCTTCGTAGATCGGCTTTTCCATTATACCTTATCCCCCCGTTATTGATTAATATATGCCCTGCTGCTTTAATCACTTTTACTTCTGGTTAATAGTTTCCCACTTTTCGACCATGGCCCGGATTAAATCCGCCCTGGTAATAATGCCTTTCAACTTGTTACCATCATCGGTTACGGGGATACGGTTGATACCGTTTTCAAACATTAAGCGGCTCACCTCGTACAGGGGAGTATCTTCCTTAACCGAAATAACTTCTGTGGTCATCAAGGTTTCCACCGTAGTGGAGGCCACCAGTTCAATCACCTCCACACCCCGGTGGGTAATGTCAACATGCAGTACCTCTTTCCCCCTGGTAAAAACCTGGTGTGGATCGCGCAGGGGCTGTCCGATAATCTGCTGGGTATAGCGCAAAATATCGGTCTCTGATACTATACCAATTAAATGCTCCTCATCATCAGTTACCGGCATACCGCTAAACTGATTCTCATCCAAAATTTCCGCCGCCCTCTTCAGTGACGTGTCCGGAGTGACACTGATCACCGGAGAGTTCATAATTTCTTTCGCCAACACCGCCATATTAATCCCTCCATAAAAGCTTGTCAATAGATATTTAAAGGCAAAGCAAATTCACTTAAGCAGGCATCGATACAACAGAGGGACAAGCAAGGAGGCCCCTGCTTGCCCCTCCGTTTAACTGGCTGTTTTCCCCTTACCGTACAAGACTGCAGTCCTGTTTTCTTGATCAATGTGCTTATATCCTGCCATATCATGGTGCCATGTCGGTAACTATTCAATGAACCCTTCTTCACGCAGCCATTCTTCAGCTACTTCGAAAGGTTCATAACCTTCAACATCAACCTTCAAATTCAGGTCTGACATAACCTCCGGAGTAAGTTCGACTGCAATCGGGTTGAGAACCTCAGCTATTTCTGGATACTCCTCCAGGGCATCTCCGCGGACTACCGGTGCACAGTTGTATACCGGGTGAAAATCCTGATCGTCTACCAGGGTAACAAGACCATACTCGGCAATCCGGGCATCTGTTGCAAAACCCATTGCTGCCGCGTGTTCTTTCTCGTTTAAGGCTCCGTAGGTGATACCGGTATCCATTACTTCAAAATCTTCAAATTCAAAGCCGTAATGCTCCTGCAATTCCGGCAAGCCGTCATCACGTGCTTCATACTCGTGATTGGTAGCGAATGTCCACTCACCCGGTTCGGGAGCTTCAACATCTTCATTAATCGCATCGGCCAGGTCGCTGATGGTTTCAATGCCCAGCTCATCAGCATCTTCCTGGCGCATCATGATCGTATAGGTGTTATCAAACGGTGTCTTGTCCAACCAGTGCAGATCGTTTTCTTCCTGGTCCCACGTAGCTACAGTTTCATAAGCTTCATCGGCGTCGAAAATCGGTTCAGCTTCCTTGAACTCGACTAAGGCTGTGCCGGTGTATTCCCAGTACAGGTCAAGATCGCCCCTGTTCAAAGCTTCCCGGCAGACAACGGTTCCGCCCAGGTTGGTTTCATCCGCAGTCGGGATACCGGCATCCTCCAGGGCCTTGATGGCAATCTGGCCCAGGACCAACTGCTCGGTAAACTCTTTTGATCCAACTGATACCACCGGTTCTTCGGGTTCACAACCTATAACGAAAAGTGAACCCACCAGCAAGATCAAACCTGCCGACAGCGCTGCGAACCGTTTGATTGTCATAAGTAAGCAGACCCCCTTTTAATTATTTGCTATCTCCAATAAAAATGGGAAAACAGCCCCGTTATCATTTTTTACACAGGCTGTAGAATTCTTTCTTCTGGCAGCCTATAAGCTGTTTTCCCTATCTTTTAACCCGCTAAATTATATATTTATACTTCGCGGCAGGTGATTACCCGCCTGGTTACTCGATGAACCCTTGTTCAAGAAGCCATTCTTCAGCCACTTCACGGGGCTCCATGTCTTCCATGTCCACTTTCATGTTCAGCGAAGACATTATTTCCGGTGTTAGTTCTACCGCTATCGGGTTGAGAATATCTTCAATTTCAGGGAACTCATCCAGGATTTCCTGGCGGACCACCGGTGAACAGTTGTAGACCGGGTGGAATTCCTGGTCATCCACCAGGTTTACCAGGTTGAACTCAGCAATACGGGCATCGGTAGCAAAGCCCATTGCGGTAGCGTGCATCCCGTCATTCAATGCACCGTAAGTAATACCAAGGTCCATAACTTCATAGTCTTCAAACTGGAAGTCATAATGAACCTGCAGCTGCTCCAGGCCGTCATCACGGGCTTCATACTCATGGTCTGTAGCAAAGGTCCACTCGCCCGGCTCGGGAGCAGGAACACCTTCATTAATCGCGTCAGCCAGGTCGCTGATGGTTTCAATGCCCAGCTCATCAGCATCTTCCTGGCGCATCATTACAGTATAAGTGTTGTTAAACGGTGTTTTTTCCAGCCAGACCAGGTCATTTTCTGCCAGGTCCCACTCGGAAATTGTAGCGTAAGCTTCTTCCGGATCGGTAATCACGTCTGCTCCCATGAACTCAACCAGGGCTGTACCGGTGTATTCCCAGTACATGCCGATGTCCCCTCTTTCAAGTGCTTCGCGGGCAACAACAGTCCCTCCAAGGTTGGTTTCATCCTCTGTCGGGATACCGGCATCTTCCAGGGCCACCAGGGCAAGCTGGCCCAGGATCAACTGCTCGGTGAACTCTTTCGAACCAACGGTTACCGTAGGCTCATCCGGCTCGCAACCCATTACAAACAGCGAACCTACCAGAAACATCAAAACCAGAGACAGTGCCAATACTCTTTTCATACCCATAAACTTCATCTACCCCTTTCTTTTTTTGCTTATCTTATTTTGGAAAAACAGCCAAACTTCACTTCTAGTATAACATCTATAGGAAACCAGGTTCTACCCGGGCCCGGCATGGCAATTGCCTTAGGCCCAGCGCACTACCCTTTCTTCAACTTTACCGATCAGGTAGTCAAGTAAAATAGCAGTCACTGCAGCGATAACAGCCCCATTGATAATAATCATATCCCGGTGGACTGATAGACCGGTCACAATCAGGTCTCCCAGGCCGCCACCGCCAATAAAGGTAGCCAGGGTCGCCGCCCCGACATTGATCACAATCGCCGTCCTGAGACCGGCCACAATAATCGGAAAAGCAATCGGCAGTTCAATCCTGGTTAAAATCCTCAGCGGATGCATACCCATACCCCGGGCTGCCTCAATAATGTTATGTTCAACACCGTCAATACCGGCAAAGGTATTTCTCAAGATAGGCAGGATGGAATAGAGAAAGAGGGCAAAAACCGCAACCCTGAACCCCAGGCCCAGGATGGTATAAAAGAGGGCCAGGACTGCCAGGCTGGGCACAGTCTGGCCGATATTGACTATAGTTTCCATAACCCGCCCGATCCGGTACAGGCTGGGGCGGGACAGCATAATCCCCCCGGCCACGCCAACTATAGTGGCACCGGTCATCGATACCAGGAGCAGCCCCATGTGCTCCCTGATCACCCTGAATACCCGTTCATAGGTAAGCATACGGGCTACAATTGAATCAGTAGGGTTGTTGACAGAATAGATTACTATTGCTGCCGCAATCCCAATCATAATCAGCGGAATACCTACCCAGACCCATATATTTCGGAGCATAGTTAACTATCCTCCTTAACCACGTTGAGCAGATCGCCCAGGGTGATTGTTCCTTGGTACCGGTCGTCTTCGTTAACTACAGCCACGTATCCCTCGCCGATCTCAAGCATAACCGAAAGGGCATCGTTTAAAGTGGCATCGTCGGTTATTGTATCGGATACGTCCTGGCAGTAATCCCTGGCCACTTCGCCGGCCTTTCGTTTCAGGTCGTTGACACCGATAACTCCTTTTAGTTTATTGTCTCTGTCAACCACTATAACTGACCTGATATCGCTTTCTGCAAGCTGTTTTTCAATGTCATCCTTTTTCGCATCTTCGTTAAGCGGCTTGCCCCGACTAACGTCTTCCAAAATCTCGTTAATCCGGATCAGGTGCAGCCGTTTGATGGAACGGTTCCGCCCGACCAGGTTCGAAACAAACTCGTCAGCCGGTGCGCTGAGCAGATCACTGGGGGTGTCATGCTGGATTAGTTCGCCTTCTCTCATCACGGCAATGGTATCACTCATCTTAATCGCTTCGTCGATGTCGTGGGTAACAAAGACAATGGTTTTACCCATCCGCTCCTGGATTCTTAAGAACTCGTTTTGCAGGCGGGCCCTGGTGATCGGGTCAACGGCGCCAAACGGCTCGTCCATGAGCATGATCGGTGGATCGGAAACCATGGCCCTGGCCACACCAACCCTCTGGCGCTGGCCACCGCTCAGGGCTGTTGGATATCGATCCTTGAACACGTCAGGATCAAGCCCCACCAGGGTCATCACTTCTTTAACTTTTTCTCTTGTCTTATCTTTTGGCCACTGTTTTTCATTGGGGACGGTTGCAACATTTTCCTCGATGGTCATGTGAGGGAAAAGCCCGATTTCCTGGATCACGTAACCGATATCCAGGCGCAGTTTAATCGGATCCATTTGCAAAGCATCTTCACCGCGAATATAAATTTTTCCCCCCGTCGGCTCATAAAGGCGGTTAATCATTTTCATGGTGGTAGTCTTGCCGCAACCTGAAGGACCGACCAGTACGCAGACGTCACCCTCTTTTATCTCCAGGTTCAACTCTTTTACAGCAGGAATATTATGACCCGGAAATACTTTTGTTAATCCTTCCAATTTTATCATATTTAATTCCCCTCCCTTGTCCTGCCTTCTACAGCAAACCGTTTCTCTCCATAGTAGAGAAGGTAGTCGAAGACAATTGCGATTATGGATACCCCAATTGCGCCGGCAATAATCATCGGCTGGTGCCCTCTGGAAATACCGGAGAAGATCAGCTCCCCGAGTCCGCCGGCCCCAACGTAGGCGGCAATAGCGGCAATACCGATCATCATTACGGCGGCGGTACGAACACCGGCCATTATTACCGGCCTGGCCAGAGGAATTTTTATTTTAAACAGAATCCGCCGCTCCGTCATTCCCATTCCCTTGGCCGCTTCGACAATTGCCGGGTCCAGTTCCCTGATCCCTGTGTACGTGTTCCGGACGATCGGCAGTAAGCTGTAAAGGACCAGGGCCATCACCCCGGTGGTGAACCCGATCCCAAACAGCGGAACCATAAAAGCAAGCATGGCCATACTGGGTATAACCATCAAGATCTGGCAGATGCCCAGGACAGTCTGGGCCATGCTTTCATAGTAACTGATAATTATACCGACCGTTACAGAAATAATAACTGCAATGATCAGGGTCAATACAACCAGCCATAAATGTTCCAACATCAGTTCCATCAACATTTCACTGCGCCGGGAAATCCAGTTTACCGTTTGCATGAAAAGCCCGGGATCATCGGACTGTGCAGACAGCATCATGCCATTTCCCGCTGCTCTTAGTGTGTCAAATACCGCCCATAATAATTGGTCCATGAATCAGCAATCACCCTCTCCTTTTTAATTTATATACAGGTTACCGGTTAAACAATATATTATATTTACAGGCAAACACTGGTTTTTTGAACAAAACCGGGAACTATCCCTGGAAAAACTAGGCTCTTTGTTATTGCGAAGCTTGTTGAGTATCTCCATAAGATTCAAGCATTTAGATCAGGTAACCCTGATGATGTCTTCTTAATATAAATTATTTCATATAAGAATAACTGTTACAACTGATATATTAAGTAGTAATATATCAATATTCGACCTGAAAAGCAGTTATCGGCAAATGAACAGCCATAACAAGGATTCTTGCAGCACAAGCCTTGCTGATAACTGTTATTTGCCCTATACAGCTCAAAATCAATCTTATTTCACAACCTGGATGACGCCGACCAGGCCGTGACCAAGGCCGTGGCCCTGCTGGAGGTTCATTTCCAGGCTGCGAAGAGCATAACCAAGCTGGGCTTCGATCAGGTCCGCCCTGATATCGCCGTAAAGCCCCCTGCTGCCTTCCAGGGATTGACGCATAACCCGGTATGCTTTTTCCAGGGGTTTAACATCGGTTTGCGGCGGATAGGGCAGCAGCTCTTCATCGCTGTCATAATGCTCCATCAGCACCATGGTATAATCCACCAGCGCATTCCAGCTCTCGGCCAGCTTTTGAAGAGACTCATTCTGCCAGTCAAAACCTTCCCTGGGAATATAACTAACCTTTAGATCAGGGAAATAGGTCCTTAAGCCGCGCTCAAACAGCGAAGACACCATCAAGCGCAGGGG